>JBEGVX010000041.1:0-4560 GCA_041178105.1 Actinomycetota bacterium | reverse complement strand
CCAGCGACTAGCCACGCGGTAAGAATGATTGCAGTTTTACCATGCTCCCAACTCTGTGCCACCTCTTGGGTAGCAAAGGAATCAGGCAGAAAGACCGATCGCATTCCTTGCGTCAGCCACTTGAGTGGAAATAAAGCCGCAAAATTCTGCATCCACGTTGGCAGTTGCGTGAAAACGAAGAAAACGCCGCTAAAGAACTGCAAGATGATGACAATTGGTGAAACAACTGCAGAGGCACCACGCCCACTCTTTGGTACGACCGAGAAGGCAATGCCAAGAATGGTGGAACTGGCTATACCTAAGAGCATCACCCAAATAAACGTCAGCCATCGCTCAGGGGTGGTTGGAAGATTGATGCCGTAGAGCGCAACGCCAAAGGCAAGTAATAGCGCTACCTGCACAATCATGCTGACGAAGACCAAGATTATTTTTCCAATGAAATATGAGGCGGTTGGCGCTGGTGTACCACGTAGCCGCTTGAGCGTGCCATCATCGCGTTCCATCGGGATAGTTATTGCTAATTGTTGAAAGCCTGTATTCACGAGCCCAGATGCAATCATTCCGGCGACAAAATACTGACTAAATGTCACATCAGGTGCTATCTCGTCTTTGAAAACGGCGCCAAATATCAACAGCAATAAAATTGGAAAGAGCAAGGTAAAGACAACGCTCTCTCGTTGACGCATAAATTGTTTAATTTCTAATATGCCGCGCGCGATGCCAATTGCGAGCACGCCTGGTTGTTTACTCATTCGTGCCCCCAATCATCTGTAAATAAATTTCTTCAAGGCTTGGTCTGTTAATAGATAGCTCAGGTATCTCACCGGGAATCCGCGCAGCCAACTTTCGGAGAAAGTCTGTAGGCATATCGGTTAATTCTTGATGCAGGGTGCCATCTTCTCGCCAACGTACATTTACCTTTTCGCGATCTCTACCTCCCAATTGCTCTGGAGGAGCGCAATCGATAATTACTCCGTTATTCATTACAGCCACGCGATCAGCGAGCGCCTCGGCTTCATCAAGGTAATGCGTACTCATTAAAATTGTTCTGCCTTCGCTGCGCAACGTGCGAATCAACTCCCAGAATGAACGTCGCGCTTCCGGATCAAAGCCGGTTGTTGGCTCATCAAGAAAGAGCAACTCAGGATTACCGATAATTCCAAGCGCCACATCTAAGCGACGACGTTGTCCGCCAGAGAGGTGTTCCCCGCGAGCGTTTCGTTTCTCTTCTAATCCAACAGAGGCAATCACCTCATTAACATCACGTGGGTTGGAGTAATACTGTGCGAAGTGGGTAAGAATTTCTGCGACCGAGAGATCGGCACCATCTTTTGTCGATTGCAAGACAATACCCACACGATTACGCCAGACCGGAAGATTGGTGGTTGCGGGATCTTCACCTAAGACAGTGAGCTCTCCACCATCTCGAGAGCGATACCCCTCAAGTATTTCAATGGTGCTGGTTTTACCTGCTCCATTAGGCCCCAGGAGCGCAAAAATCTCGCCCGTACGCACCTCTAGATCGATTCCACGTACAGCGCTGAGCACGCTTTTGCCGGAGCGGTATGACTTGCGTAAGCCGCGCACCTCAATCGCATTACTCATACCGATATCCTGCCGTAGAACCCTGAGAATGCCGAAAAAAGGGGGAGTATGAGCGGTTACATGAGAATTAGCTGCGATTTACTGCGAAAATAGCGGGGTGAGTCCCCGAAAGAATTACCGTTCAAAAGATTCTCGTCCTGGCGATGATGAAGCCAGTGAGCGAGGCGCTCGTCCCTCTAATGAGTGGGAGGAGGATGGGTTTACCGTTCGCGCACTCACAGGTGCGGGTTCCACAAAACTTTATCGCTGCCCCGGATGTGATCATGAGATTCGAATGGCAACCCCGCATATCGTTGCGTGGCCAACAGAGGATCCAGAGAATCGGCGCCACTGGCACACGCCATGTTGGAATTCACGCGGCAAGCGCGGACCGAAAGTTGAGCGCACGCGTAACGCCCCACGATATTAAATCTTAATTGTAACTCTAAGTAAGTTATCGCTTCTTATATCCGCTTGGACATTTAGGTGCAGTGCCCGTAACTTTTTTAATCGCCTTTCCCTTAACGCAGGTAATTGTCTTTTTCATTGGCGATATCTTTGGCTCCACTTTAGGTGTTACGGCTGCCGGAGTAATCTTTTTCTCTTGGGTGAGTTTAACTTTGATTACTGGTGAAGAGAAAGTGAAGTTCTGTGCAGAGAGGAATAACCATTCTCGCTTTGCATCTTCTCTGACACTTTCCGTTGCAATTGTCTGTTCTTGTCCATCAGAACCAATAACGGAGATTGAGGCTTGAAATGGCGCATCGGTAAAGCCATAAACACAGCGCGCTGTTTCGGAGCGAATTGCTAGATCATAAGTTCCACGAGTAAGCGTTACCCCATCAGCAAGGTGATGCAAGCCAGCAACTTTGTAATTGAGCGTTCCATCTTTAAATTCCGGAGCGCCATTTTCGTAAATAAGCGCATTAGTCGTCACAATTCCAAGGAGCTTAGTTTTATCTTGGAAGCATTGTGATGTGACCTGAGGTTGATAGCCATTAGCGCTAGCACCCGATTGAATAAGCCATTGGGACTTAGCACCTGGCATCGTTTTAAGAATTGGTTCAAAGGCTGCAAAATCCGTGAAATTTCCAACAGGGCTATACCCCAATCCTCGAGTTCCAGGAGTATTAACCAACTCGTTATATCCAAAATCGTTACTACCAAGTCGGACTCGACTATCAATTACTGGATAGTTTTTTAACTCGCTTTTCTTGATAACTCCATAGGCACCTGGAGCGGCAACAGGAGCGCCTTCGATAGTGATCGTATTAAATTTATTATCGAGAGGCGTCACTTCTACTTTGACATCTTTCAACCGGCCGTATAGCCAGCCAGTCATTTCACTGCCCATCCGCAGCGTCAACGCAGCGCGAGTATCTTGAGCAAAATCAGCATATTTTCCGTAACTTCCATTATCGAGCCATGCAGCATCGGTATATGAACCTTTGGTATCTCCACTCTGCCGTACTCCGTATGTTGCACCGCCATCGGGATTTGTTGCCGCATAAGTTTCTAAAGGAGAGTATTCACCTGCGATTACTTCAACAGGGAAGACATCAATTCGCATAGATTGTAAGGAAATAGCAGCATTACGTTTACTTGCCGCTCCCACGCCCTCGCGATTTTGAAAATACATCACTTTGACTGAGACGCCATAAGTCTTCGTGCCAGCTTTATTGGAAATTGTTGGCGCACTCCACAAGCTCGGCCCACCACCAGCGGGAAGGCCAGTAATTGGATCGGCAGGAGTTCGAGGCCCTGCTATCTCTCGCTCCAAAAGCGCCTTCTCGAGCGGAGCTGTTCCCGAACCAAGAGCGAGCGCTTCAATGCACATCCGCTGAGAAGAAGTTGCACACGGCGGGAGCACCAACTGAGCAGACACCGAACTGCCTCTGGTGCAGTTTGGGTCATCCATGGATGCACAGAGATACATTCCGCCAACGTCATTCTTATCTTTTCGAATGACATTGCTGCTAATGGTGGACACCAATTGACCTAAACCTGGTCGGGTTTCTTCGAAGGTAAATCCAAGATATCCAGTGGTAGCAGGACCATCGGGAAGCAAATCGAATATTGATGCACCTTTGCTCGGAATGCTTGAGCCAGTAACAACAAGCAATGACGTCATTAAGGAGATAATAAATTTTGGGAGATTAAAGATTCTCATTTGTGTCTGATTCTACCTAATGTAGTGATGACTTTATCTGCAAATGCACTTCTTTTAAACGAGGTAAATTCCAAAGGTAGATTGAAACGTGGTTTGACAATTGAACGGGGATAGGTGAACTCCAATAATCCCTCTGGTCCATGAATTCGTCCCATTCCGCTATCTTTCACACCGCCAAAAGGAAGTGAACCAATAGCAGCGAAAGTGAAAACTGAATTAATCGAAACCATGCCACAGTGAAGTTTCGCCGCTATTTTCTCGCCATTGCGCTTTGACCAGACCGATGCTGCTAGTCCAAAAGATGTGTCATTAGCTTTTGCAATCGCCTCATCCATGTTTTGCACTGTATTCACAATCAACACTGGTCCAAAAGTCTCTTCACGCATTGAAGGCGCATCCTCTGGAACGTTGGTGATAATTACTGGCTCAACTAGCCGGTGTCCAACAGAGGTGCGATCACCAACAAATCCTGTTCCGCGGTTAAGCGCATCGTCGACGTGCCCTTTGATGATATCGATTTGGGCAGGGCGGGTAGCGGCTCCGTAACTGATTCCTGCCTGTATCTCTGAGGCTTTCTCACGGAGTTTTTCGAGGAATCTTTCAGCAACCTTTTCATGTACATAAACTCGTTCAGCGCCAATACAGCTCTGTCCCGCATTAGCCATGCCAGACCATAAAGTCTGATCTGCTGCCCGCTCTAAATCTGCATCAGAATCAACGAGCACTGGATCTTTGCCGCCACATTCAAGAACAAAGGGAATCATTCGCTCAACACATGCAGCTGCAACTTTCTTAGCCGTAGCGGT
>JBEGVX010000040.1:0-6236 GCA_041178105.1 Actinomycetota bacterium | reverse complement strand
CTCTTGCCAACCAGGCCAGCAACGCGAGAGGTGCTCAACCAATTATTTGTAATTTCTACCCAACGTTCTTCTAAAGTTTTATTACGCCAGATATCAAATGCAGGTGTGGGTAAAAACTCCTCATCGTTGTGGAGCGCGACAAATCCAGAGATATATGCAAGTTCTGCAATAAAGACAAGGTACTTTTCCTCAAGATCAAGTTCATCGCTGGCTCGTTTAATTTCGCGCACTCCGATACCGCCAGAGCGCAAGGCAGCTGCAGGTTCGCCAGCCCAAAAATGAAGTAGCTCTTCGATGTGGTGCACAATCTCAAGAACTGCCCCAATTGCAGCGCTATCGACATCTGCTCTCTCCATTGTCTTTCCAGTAAATTCTGGCGGAGTATCAAAGAGTTCTTTATGCACCTTGTTCCCGCGGAGATAAATTCCTACCTCTCGCGGCAGCGCGACGGTATGGCCATCAATAGGAACCAGTAATTGATTCTCCATTAACCATGAAATTGTCGAACTTGGTTTTTTAGTATCGCTCACCGTGCCACGCGGTGGACCCCATGTGAGTTTGTCGAGCATTGCCTGTGCGGCAGGTGGAGCGGTATCGACCTTCTTTAACCACCGTTCTTTGGTGCCAAAACCGACCGGCCCAAGTCCCGCAGGTTCTGGTCCGAGGCTGTCGCGCACGCTTGTGAGGATTCGAATATGTTCTTCATCCATATATATAAGTGCGAGGGTGCGGAACTTCTCGACTGGCGTCAGTGCATTGCTCCCGCTTATCTCAAGTAACGCCTCCATACTGATCGGCTCAGGTAGGACAGCGAGTGTTTCCAAAACTTGAATCTCCCATGTCGTCAATCCATCAAGCACTCTGGCGATACTGGGAGCGGCGCTTGCGCGAGCGGCTAATGCGCTCATGTCAGTCGGGAGTGGAGAGAGTAAATCGGGACGGAGGAGAAAAAGTTCCCGGAGATTTTCATCACTACGCGCGCGCAACTCATCGGCTAATGAGCGGGCAGGGCGAAGGGCGGCAGACATAACCTGCCTACGCTACCTGAAGGTGCGCAGGTTATGCTCATCGCATGAAAACTCTCGTCCATGTAGTACGCCATGGCGAGGTTGAGAATCCAGAGGGCATTCTTTATGGCCGTCAATCCGACTGGCACCTCTCAGTCCGCGGTCGAGAGATGGCAGAGACGGTAGCTCGCTGGACACATGGCCGCGATATCGCAGCGATAATCGCTTCACCGTTAGAACGTGCACAAGAGACTGCGCAGCCCATCGCAGCGCTACATAAATTAAGTATCCAGACTGATCCACGTCTTATTGAAGCGGCGAATGTATTTGAGGGTAAGAAATTTGGCGTAGGTGCGAGCACGGGCGCTTTATGGAAACCCTCTGCGTGGCGACATTTATGGAATCCATGGCGTCCATCTTGGGGAGAGCCATATGAAGATCAAGTTTCCCGAATGATGGGTGCGATCCATCATGCGTACGAGCAAGCGCGTGAGCGCGAAGCAATCTGTGTTTCACACCAACTTCCGATCTGGATTCTCCGCTCTGCAATTGAGAATCGGCCATTCCTGCACGACCCCCGAAAACGAATTTGTTCACTTGCTTCGGTAACAACAGTTGTTTTTTCATCGGATGGGGTGATTGAAGGAATCGAGTATGCAGAACCGGCTGCACACTTACTCCGCGAAAAAAAGTGAAAAAGTTCTTTCTATTGATTCTCACAGTAATTTTGACTTCATGTAGCGCCGGCGGAACGTCAGTTAATGAAAATTCTTATGTGGCTGGCGACGGCGTAGTAACGGAGATCAAAAGTGGTGATCGAAAGCTTGGACCAAGAATAAGTGGACGGAGCATCACTGGAACTAACGTAAGCATGAAGCCAGGGCGAGTGACCCTTGTTAACGTCTGGGCCTCTTGGTGCTCACCATGTCGAGCCGAGGCTCCCGTTCTCGAGGATCTATCGAAAGAGTTCCCAACAGTTCAATTTGTCGGATTGTTGACGCGTGATTCGATAGAAAGTGCCCAAGCCTTCAAGAAACGATTTGCAATCACGTATCCAACAATTTCTGATGATCAAATTCTTCTTGGCTTTAGACAGAGCCTCGCAGTAGCGGCAATCCCCACAACTTTTCTCATTGATAAAGAGGGAAAAGTTGCGGCACGAATCTCCGGAGAGATTACCTACTCGTCAATAAAAAAATTACTTGAAGAATTGGTTAACGAATGAATCTTCTCTCGTTAACTGATCAAGTTTTGCAAGGATCTGTGATCCTTGCGTTTCCGATTTCAATCTTCGCAGGAGTCGTTGCCTTTCTCTCGCCGTGCGTGCTGCCACTCGTGCCTGCGTATCTTGCATATGTCACGGGTCTAACTGGAGCGGAATTAGAGAATCCGTCGAAACGAAAACGAATTATTGCTGGCACCTCCCTTTTTATCATCGGCTTTAGCTCGGTATTCATCTCATACGGAGCGCTCTTTGGTGGCGCGGGCAACCAATTGCTCACTCGAGAACGTGGCATCAGTCAGGTACTGGGAGTCTTCACCATCATTATGGGCTTGCTATTTCTCGGCGTAATAAAAAATACCCGGGAATTTCGACCGCGATTAAAAACTGATGGCGGCCTTCTCTTCGCTCCATTTCTGGGCGTGCTATTTGCCATCGGCTGGACGCCATGTATAGGTCCCACACTTGCCGCCGTACAAGCGCTTGCATTTAACGAAGAGAGTGCGTTGCGTGGTGCATTCCTCTCCCTTGGGTACTGCATAGGACTCGGTTTGCCATTTCTTCTCGTTGCGTTTGGCATCTCTCGAGCAGTGCGCACTTTGAAGCGATTACCAATTCGGGCGCTTTCGATTATTGGTGGCGTTTCGTTAATTCTGCTCGGCATTGCACAGCTCACTGGTTTTTGGAGTGGAATTGAGAATTGGTTACAGGGCTGGGCATCAAGTTTCGTGGTGGCGCTATGAGCATCTCATTCGACACCCAACCCCCACAATTGACCGGTATTGGATTTCTTCGCTGGATTTGGCGCCAACTCACGAGTATGCGCACTGCGTTAGTGCTTCTACTACTCCTTGCTGTTGCTTCGATTCCCGGATCGATATTTCCGCAGCGCTCCCAAAATCCGCTAAAGGTCAATGAGTATTACGGTACTAATCCAGAGCTTGCTAGGCGCCTTGATTCCCTCTCGCTATTTAACGTTTACTCATCTGCGTGGTTTAGCGCAATTTATATTCTCCTTTTTATTTCATTAATTGGATGTGTGTTACCCCGCACTTGGGAACATTTCAAAATGGCTCGAGCGCTACCACCGCTAACTCCTAAGAATTTGGAACGGCTAGAAGAATTTACCGAAGTTAAAACACCGTTAACCAGTCAAGTCGCTTTAGATTGGGCAGAAGCGGAGCTTCGCCGCCGCCATTATCGAATCAGAAGGCTCCCAGATTCCATTGGTGCAGAAAAAGGCTTTATTCGCGAGAGTGGAAATTTACTTTTTCATCTCTCACTTATTTTGCTCTTGATTGGCGTAGCTTACGGAGCACTTGGTGGGATGCGAGCTGATGTGATTGTCAGTGAGGGCGAAACTTTTACCAATGTCGCAACAAGTTATGATTCTTTGAGCACCGCTTCACTTTTTTCAGTTGATGACCTGCCACCATTCTCAATCAAAGTTGAAAAGTTCACTGCTAAATATGACATCGTGACCAGCGCACCTCTTGATTATCAATTAGATGTGAAAGTTGTGGATTCGCCAGGGACAGCCCCTCGAGATGTGGTCGTCAAAGTTAATGCGCCACTTACTTTCGGAAATACCCGCGTTTACCTGCAGGCAAATGGATATTCACCGATAGTCACGGTGCGCAACAAAGAAGGTGCAGTGACGCTGCGCGGTGCTATTCCATTCCTTCCGCAAGATGGCAATCTCACTTCAATCGGTGCAATTAAAGTGCCTGATATGGAGCCCCAGATTGGTTTTGTCGCAAAGTTCTTACCAACTGCGGAGCGAACAAAAGATCGTGGTGGGTTCTCCAGTTTCCCCGAACCACTTAAACCGATTTTGGATCTTGCCGCATGGAGCGGAGATCTTGGATTGGATTCAGGAATCCCACAATCGGTCTATCGAATCGATACTGAAAAACTGACGCAGATAGGGCTAGCTGCGCTGAGCCCCGGTGAGCGCTGGGAATTACCTGGGGGAGTTGGCTCGATAACTTTCGAGGGGATTTCACCATGGGTCAACCTTCAAGTTGTGCGTGATCCAGGGAAGAAATTCTCGCTGGTTGGCGCGATATTGATTTTACTTGGGTTACTTGTATCACTATTTGGTCGACGGCACCGGATTTGGGTTCGCGTCAGTGAGAATAGTGGAGATACCATCGCTCATATTGCAGGATTAACTCGTTCGCCTGGTCTAGATAATGAAATCAAGACGTTAGCAATGAGTTTTGAAAAAGGGAGCCAATGATGTCTAAGAGCGACTTGGCGTATCTCTCTAATGATCTTATTTATGCAAGCATGGCGGTTTGTGCAGTTGCATTCGTCATCTTCGCTTATGAATTAGCTTGGTCTATCCGACTTGGTGAAGGTGCCGAAAAGACCACTTTAAGTAGGCGCTCAAAAGTACTTCGAATAGCGCACGCCCTAACAATTTTATATTTCTTGATTCTCGCTGCTGCTGTTCTGGCTCGTGCACTCTCAGCAGGTCGAGTGCCGTGGGGAAATATGTATGAGTTTTCAATTACCGGCGCACTCGCATTTACTTTCGCATACCTTGTTGCCTCAATTAAGTTTGACGTTCAATGGCTCGGTATTTTGGTTACCTTTGCTTCGCTACTTACCTTGGGAACCGCAATCACACTTTTATATGTACCGAGCGCTCCATTAGTACCCGCTCTTAAATCAACGTGGTTAGTTATTCACGTATCGGCTGCGATCTTTTCTGGCGGGGTTTTCTTATTAGCTAACTGCATTGCCGGCGCATACTTAATCTTGGAGCGAATCGAACTCAAGCGTGATGGCGTGCGTCCGGTATGGGCAGCGCGTTTGCCTAAACTCGAGTCCCTCGATCAACTCTCATATCGCCTAGTTGCGCTGGTATTCCCACTCTGGACTTTCTCAATCATTGCCGGAGCCATCTGGGCAGAAGCCGCCTGGGGGCGATACTGGGGCTGGGATCCAAAAGAGACTTGGGCATTTATTACCTGGGTTGGCTATGCCGCTTATCTTCACGCCCGAGTAACGGCAGGATGGAAAGGTCGGCGGGCAGCGTGGCTCTGCTTAATTGCCGGTTCAACATTCCTCTTTAATTATGTGTACGTAAATATCTGGGGCGCCGGGCGCCACACCTACTCTGGTTTATAGAAAAGAGTTAGAGGTTACGTAAGAAATCTGGATTATCGTCGGGTGGAATTATTTTTTTTGGTGGACGCTTCCAGCCACCGTTACCGCGACCGCGCTGCCTGCCAAGTACTAACCACGCAATACTCACAATTGGCGATGGACTGAAAAGGACAATAAGCAATAGCCACGCCCACTTGGGAATCTTCTGTACTTCTTCTTGCGGAGTTCGCGCACAATCAACAAAAGCATAGACAGTGATTGCGATAGAGATTAAGAGAAGTATGCGAAGCATGTGGAAAGTATATAAGAATTTCTGATTAGGCGCTGAGGATGAATCCGACAGCGTAGAGCGCAGCAAAAAGAAGTTGAAAGAGGGCTGTTCGTTGTAGCAAGGAGATCAGATCTCGGCCGCCAGCACCTTTGATCACAGTTGCCGCTAGGTAAAGTGCGATTGGTAGCAGGAGCGCAGTGAAAGCACACCACACGCGATCAAAAGCGGTAAGAATTCCCACAGTGTTACTGCCCAGCATTAATACTGCAAAGAAAATGCGCGTCCCTTTTTCACCCATGAGGACAGCGAGGGTGCGTTTACCTGATTCTGAATCTTTATTTCGATCGCGAAGGTTATTAAGGACCAAGATGGCGCATGCCTGAGCACCAACAGGAATTGATGCCACGATTGAAAGTGCGGTGATTTTTCCACTTTGGACGTAAAAGGTGCCAAGCACAGCAACGACGCCAAAGAATAAGAAGACTGAGATTTCACCGAGAGCTCGATAGCCATAAGGACGCTTACCGCCGGTATAGCCCCATGCGGCAAGTATCGAGAGCGCACCAACGAGAATGAGCCAGAGCGAAGTGCGAAGTGCAAGTATCAGACCAACTAGCCC
>JBEGVX010000039.1:0-3833 GCA_041178105.1 Actinomycetota bacterium | reverse complement strand
CGTTCCTGAAACCGTGCCAAAGGCTGCAAGCATTCCTGAATCATCGCGCTCGGTGAGTGGAGAAAAAGTTTCCGCATCGAGAATCTTCTCAATTCGTAACTGTGGATCACGAGCATCAATTTGCCCTGCAGTTTTATCTTGCTGATTACTCATATGCCCTATTTCATCTCAAATGAAGAGAAGAGCAGAGCTACGTTGTGTCCGCCAAATCCAAAGGAGTTATTAAGCGCAGAAATTTTTCCATCTGGCAATTGTCGTGGCGTATCGCGCACGATATCTAACGTGATTTTCTCATCAAGATTTTCAATATTGATTGTCGGTGGTGCGATGCGATGCGCAAGTGCGAGAACAGTGAAAATAGATTCCAGAGCACCCGCTCCACCAAGTAAATGTCCTGTCATCGACTTCGTCGCCGAGATTGCAACATGAGCGGCGTTGCTACCAAGAGCATGTGTAATTGCTCCGGCTTCAGCAATATCACCAACTGGCGTTGATGTTGCATGTGCATTGAGGTGGACAATGGTCTTGGCGTCGATGCCAGAAGAGGCGATAGCTTGCTGGATTGCTCGCGTTGCACCCGTGCCTTCGGGGTCTGGTGCAGCGATGTGAAAACCATCTGAAGTAAGGCCCTGACCCACAACTTCTCCATAGATACGAGCGTTCCGCGCGATTGCATGATCGAGAAGTTCAAGGACCAAAATGCCAGCGCCCTCGCCAAGAACAAATCCATCGCGATCTTGGTCATAGGGACGTGAAGCGCGTTCGGGGTCATCATTACGCGTCGATAACGCTTTCATATTTGCAAAACCTGCCATAGGAAGTGGATGGATGGCCGCCTCAGTTCCGCCGGCGACAACAACATCTGCGCGCCCATTGCGAATCATTTCAAACGCATAACCAACAGCCTCAGCGCCAGATGCGCACGCGCTGACCGGGGTATGCACTCCAGCGCGAGCGCCAATTTCAATTCCCACATGCGCCGCAGGACCATTTGGCATCAACATCGGAACAGTGTGTGGCGAAACTTGTCGAGCGCCTTTCTCTTTTAACACGTCGTATGCACCGAGCAGAGTGAGAACGCCTCCGATTCCGGAGGCAATAACCACTCCAAGTCGCTCACTAACAACAGCTGGTTCGCCCGCATCCTTCCAAGCCTCTCGAGAGGCAATCAGCGCAAATTGCTCGGAGCGATCAAGTCTGCGTATTTCGACGCGATCCATCAATTCGCTGGGTTCGGTTGCCACCGGCGCTGCAATTTTTGCTGGAATATCGGCTGGCCAATCAGCAGGTAGATGGCGAACACCGCTCTTGCCCTGCAAAAGCGCGCTCCATGTTGAGGCAACATCGTGTCCTAATGGAGAGAGTGCGCCTAAACCTGTGATGACTACCCGACGATCTGACATGACGTAACTTACGAAGCGGCGGAAACTATGAAATTGACGGCATCGCCAACAGTTGCCATTTTCGTTACTTCATCATCAGGAATCTTGATACCAAATCTCTCTTCGGCAGCGACAACTACCTCGACCATACTTAACGAATCAACATCTAGATCGTCGGTAAAGCTCTTGCCCATTTCTATTGTCGCGGGATCGACTCCTGCAACCTCTTCTACTATCTCGCGAATTCCTGCGAGTACCTCATTCTGGGTTAGCGCCATTTCCTTGCCCTTTCTCGTTTTTCTGCTAGTGACTTACGGTAGTTGAACAACTTGTGCGGCATAGACAAGACCCGCGCCAAATCCAATAAGTAGTGCAGTGTCACCACTTTTTATTGCGCCCTCTTGATAGAGCGCATCCATAGCAAGTGGTATCGAAGCTGCAGAGGTATTACCTGATGTGCGAATATCGCGCGCAATTGCAACGCTCTCGGGAAGGTGCATTGCTTTTGCCATGGCATCGATGATCCGCTCATTCGCCTGATGCGGGATAAATGCATCAAGTTGATCGGCTGTGATTCCCGCGGCGGCCAGCGCCTCAAGAGCAACGGGAGCCATTTGATAGACCGCCCATCGAAAAACTGTCTGCCCTTGCATTTTTATATCGGGCCAACCGATTGAATCTGGATCGCGAAGATCAACCCACGATGGTTCCATCATGATCGCTTCGCGGGCGGTGGCATCAGAGCCCCAGATCATTGGACCGATACCTGGCGTATCAGAGGGCCCGATAATCACTGCGCCAGCGCCATCAGCAAAAATAAATGCCGTTCCTCGATCGGTGGGATCGGTGAAATCCGAGAGTTTCTCGACTCCAACCAGCAGAACATATTCAGCAGTGCCCGCGCGAACGAGATCACTTGCGATACCTACCCCATAACAAAAACCTGCACATGCTGCAGAAATATCAAAAGCTGGAACCTTTGGCGCTCCTAATTGAAGTGCGATATCTGTCGCCGCACTCGGTGTTTGAAAAGGATAGGTAACGGTTGCACAAATAACAGCGCCAAGCTGCTCGGCAGAAATCCCAGCTCGCTCAAGTGCGCTCTTTGCCGCTGCAACTGACATGCTTACAACGCTCTCGTCTTCACCTGCGATTCGACGGGAATGAATTCCACTGCGCTCTTTAATCCATTCATCGCTGGAATCAATCGCTTCAACAATCTCGCTATTGAGAACGCTCCGACGCGGGCGATATGCGCCGACGCTCATTATTTTTGAATATCGCTCTGTTGAGGAAGATTTAATGGCCACCATTAATGAGCTCCTTGACCATGAGGATGCAAACGAGCGATTGGTTGACCTGGCGCAACAGGATCGCCATCTTCCACCATAAATTCGATAACTATTCCGCCATGATCCGAGAGTAAGTCGACACTTTCTTGGCGATTAGAAACTTTCCCAATCACTTTTCCTGCATCAACTTCATCGCCAACCAGAACATCGCTTTGTGAGAATTTTCCTGAGAAAGGAGCAACAATCATTCGCCACGTTGGATTATCGCTCAGCTCGCTAGCAAAACCATGTCGAGCGATGATATCCATGGCAGCAGGTATATCTTCGGGAGTTTTCAGCGCGAGTGTTTCCACTCCAGGAAGCGCGCGCTTAATCAAGCCAACCAAAGTTCCAGCGGGCGGGACTTCAATAACAGCAGTGACACCGAGTTGACTCATACTCTCCATACATAAATCCCAGCGCACTGGGCGAGAGGTTTGCGAAATCATCCGGTCGAGAATTTCGCGCCCTGAATGAATCACTGCTCCATCTGCATTAGAGAGGACTCGGGTCCGGGGATCGCGCACGCTTACTGAGCGGGCAAGTTGAGCTAAGCGCGCGTGGGCGCTCTCCATATAAGAGGTATGAAATGCGCCAGCAACCGCAAGCGGTCGAACTCGAACACCTTCAGGGGGATTTGCCTCCAGAGCGCGGAGATTCTCAAGTAGTCCAGCAGCGACAATCTGACCGGCGCCATTCTCATTCGCTGCAATTAAATGGTGCTCTGCAATGGACTTGAGCACGAGTTCGCGCTCGCCGCCAAGGAGCGCTGACATTCCGCTCTCTACTTGAGCTGAGGCCTCTGCCATTGCTAAGCCGCGCTCGCGAACTAAAACCATTGCCGATTCAGCTGTGATTGCGCGCGCTCCGGCGGCAGCGGTGAACTCACCAACTGAATGGCCGGCAACCACGCCAACTTTTCCAAATGCGTCAGAGGGGTGCGGAAAGAGGGAGAGCGCGCCGAGTAGCCCTGCGGAGAGCAGGAGCGGTTGTGCATTCTCAGTCGCTTTTATCTCTTCGCTATCAGCGGCGGTACCTAGATGGAGGAGATCCACGCCTGCAACGGCGCTCCACCACGTGAGGAGATCTTTTGCGCGCGGTAGCTCAAGCCAAGGATTGA
>JBEGVX010000038.1:0-3442 GCA_041178105.1 Actinomycetota bacterium | reverse complement strand
CAGGATTTGGGTATCGATTTTCTGAAGCTCTAATAGCCGCTCTTGGTCGAGCGGGGTCGCCTTCATCGCACCCGCCATGGGTCGGTGGAAATCTCCGATATTTTCATCTCGAGTGGAGCGTACCCGCCCTGCTCCATGTCCTCTGCCAAGAGGCGAGCTGCCTGAGCCAGCCAGGGCCATTCAGTCGCAAAGTGGCCGCCATCAATTAAGACCGGAGCCCCAGCGGCGAGCGCTTCGCTAACTCGGTGATGCTTGAGGTCGGCGGTGAGATAGGCATCAACTCCAAGCCCCTGCACGATTTCAATTCGATCATCACCGGAACCACCACAGACCGCTACCCGCTTTATTAATTGATTGGGATCTCCCGTTGCGCGAACGCCATTTGCGCCAACAGGAATACTTCGCGAAATTTGCTCGACAAATTTTGCCAGCGGAACAGGGCGAACTACTTCACCGATGCGCCCTAAACCTTCTGGCATTTCGGCAACATTAATTAAGCCAAGTGCACTTGCAAGAGCATCACTCACGCCTGGGTTAGCAACATCAGCGTTGGTGTGGAGGGTCAATAAAACCAGCCCAGAAAACTCTAATTTTGCTGCTAATTCGGTTTTCCATGGCGCTATGGGAGTTGGCTCTTCGCCTGGTTCTGGCTCATTTAATTCAAAGAGAAAGAGCGGGTGATGTGCGATGAAAAAATCAGCGCCCCATTCGAGCGCTTCGGCCACAGTCTCCGGGAGGACATCGACAGCGAAATAAATTCGCTTTGCCGGGCCCCTTAAATCCCCTAGCACTACCCCCACACGATCCCACTCCTGAGCGGTTTCCAGCGGGTAGCGGCGATGGAGAATCTCGACTAAATCCTGTGCCATCGCCGTTTTCACATTCTCAGTCTACCGGGTTGAAGTTCGATAAAAATATGGCTTTAGAATTTGCTCATGGGAGTTATCGGAGTACGGAGAACTTTGCTGACTGGAGCCACTGTGTTTGGGCTCTCCGCGATCTTCCTCTTTTTCCTACCAAAGCAATTCTTAGAGTTACTTGGAATGGACACTAACTCTCAGTTGCAATGGGCAATGCGAATGATTGGAATTACTGTCTTCGCACTTGCCGGAAATATGTGGCAGAACTCAAAACAAACTGATGAAACTAAAGTTGTTACTGTTGCGCGAGTCATGTGTTTTAGCGCCGCATTATTAGGTGTGCTTACTTTGTTGATTCCCGTGACATTGACTTGGTTTGGTTACTTATATGCAGCAATCGGATTTGGCTTTTCGCTCTCGTATCTAGTAAACCTCATTAAAGTCTCTCGCTCTTAGATCTCGTGATTTATATAGATGGCAAATAGCGAGAAAGTAATGGATAAGAAAATTCTAGCTCTCTATAACGCAGCGCCACCAGAACATAAGAAAACTATGCTCGAGCTCCGAAAAAATATTTTAGAAATAATTCCTAAAGCAGAAGAGGTAGTCAGCTACGGAATGCCGGCCTTTCGACTCGATGGAAATATCGTCGCTGGAATTATGGCGGCTAAAAACCATGTGGGTTTCTACCCCTTTAGCGGTTCGGTTCTGCATCTATTTTCCAAAGAGTTAGCAAAATACTCAACAACAAAGAGCGCCCTACATGTCCCTGTAGGTAAGCCACTATCTAAGACGTTGCTTCGCAAACTCATCAAAGCGCGAATCTCACAATGTGCCGTCAAGCAGGCCGATTAAAGGCGTTGATTTCTGACCTGAGATAACTCTCCAACTTTGGTAGGTTCAAGCCCTGATTTAGCCGCTTGCCCGCGACAAGAATTCTGTCCTATATATAGAGAACAAACGAAGGAGAGCTATGAGCGCCAATCCCGGAATAGGTAAGTGCCCAGTACCCCACGGATCCCTGACATCACTTGGAACCGCAGCGGAGAAGTGGTGGCCTAATTCGCTCAATCTTGAGATCTTGCATCAACACGACAACAAGACCAATCCGCTCGGCCAGCAATTTAATTACCGCGACGAGCTGCAGAAATTAGATGTCACAGCGTTGAAGAAAGATCTCCATGCGCTGATGACAGATAGCCAAGCATGGTGGCCGGCAGATTGGGGCCACTACGGCGGGCTCTTTATTCGAATGGCATGGCACTCTGCTGGCACCTATCGCACAGCTGATGGTCGCGGTGGCGCCGGAAGTGGCACCTTACGTTTTGCTCCACTTAATTCATGGCCTGATAACACCAATCTCGATAAAGCGCGTCGCTTACTCTGGCCAATCAAAAAGAAATATGGAAATAAAATTAGTTGGGCAGATCTCATGATTCTTGCCGGCAACGTTGCATACGAATCCATGGGGTTAAAGACATTTGGATTTAGCTTTGGTCGTGAAGATGTATGGGCGCCAGAGATTGATACCTATTGGGGATCAGAGAAAGAGTGGCTCGCGCCGAGCGATCATCGCTATGGAGATATTAATGATGCGAGCACGATGGAGAATCCACTTGCTGCCGTGCAGATGGGTTTGATTTATGTAAATCCAGAGGGCGTGAACGGCGTCTCTGATCCGCTACGTACTGCTGCACATGTTCGCGAAACTTTTGCGCGGATGGCGATGAATGATGAAGAGACTGTCGCACTCACTGCAGGTGGACATACTGTTGGTAAGGCGCATGGAAATGGCAAAGCGACAAATCTTGGAGCAGAACCAGAAGCAGCTGATATTTCAGAGCAAGGTCTTGGTTGGAATAACCATGTCTCTCGCGGTGTTGGTCGAAATACTGTTACCAGCGGAATCGAAGGTGCATGGACCACTCACCCAACTAAATGGGATAACGGGTACTTTGATCTGCTCTTTAAATACGAGTGGAAGTTAACGAAATCTCCCGCAGGAGCCCAGCAGTGGGAGCCGGTAAATATCGCTGAGGAAGATAAGCCAGTTGATGTTGAAGATCCTTCAATTCGCTATAACCCCATCATGACCGATGCAGATATGGCGATGATTAAAGATCCGATCTATCGCGCAATCTCTGAGCGCTTCCATAAAGACCCTGCTTATTTCAGCGATGTCTTTGCGCGCGCGTGGTTCAAACTCACCCATCGCGATATGGGGCCAAAGTCACGATACTTCGGACCAGAAATTCCAGCAGAGGATCTCATTTGGCAAGATCCCATTCCGCAAGGAAACGCTACGTACGATGTTGCGAAATTGCGAGCGAAGATTGAAAGCTCTGGATTAACAATCTCTGAAATGGTGACCACTGCTTGGGATAGTGCACGGACCTTCCGCCACTCTGATAAACGTGGTGGTGCTAATGGTGCGCGCATTCGCCTCGAACCACAACGAAGTTGGATTGGTAACGAGCCAAAGCGCCTTGAGAAAGTTCTTGCAGTGCTTGAGCCGATTGCAAAAGAGTGTGGCGCAAGCATCGCCGACGCCATTGTCTTGGCGGGAAATATTGGCGTGGAGC
>JBEGVX010000037.1:0-2953 GCA_041178105.1 Actinomycetota bacterium | reverse complement strand
CTCGCGCCTCTAGCCTTTCACTACTGTCAAGAACTTCGCCAGTCTGGCTGTCGACCCCTTCCAGCGCGCCCGGTTCGCTCCGCAAAGCGTGCAGAATATGGTCAGCAATCTTTGGCCCTATCCCAGGCAGGGCTGCGATCTCTTCCGCAGTTGCGCTCCGAATTTTTGCTACCGATCCAAAATGGTTAATTAAAGTTTTCCGCCTGACCGAACCTAGGCCATCAATCTCCTCAAGTAGCGAGGATAAACCTTCTTTCGAGCGCTTACTTCGATGATAAGTATTTGCAAAACGGTGCGCTTCATCCCGGATTCGCTGAAAGAGATAGAGAGCCTCGCTATTTCTTGGCAAAATGATGGGTTCCTTCGCGTGTGGCAACCAAACCTCCTCGAACCGCTTTGCCAAGCCACATAAAAAGATTTCTCTTCCTTCCAAGACTTCTGCCGCTGCATTCACTTGCGGCTTTCCACCATCCACGATGATGAGTTGGGGTGGGTAAGCAAATTTCACTTTCGATCGGTCAACATCTGCTTCATCAATAACTTCTTCATCAAGTCGTGCCAATCGACGACTAAGCACCTGTCGCATTGCTGCCACATCGTTGGGTTTTCCAGTCTGACTGTGAATGCTAAACCGGCGATAATCAGATTTCTTCGCCAACCCATCTTCGAATACGACCATTGAAGCCACAATCTGACTTCCTTGCATGTTGGCAATGTCAAAACATTCAATTCGAAGCGGCGGTTGATCCATTCCTAGCGCTAACTGGATTTCTTCTAACGCTTGGCTTCGAGTAGTCATATCACTCGAACGTTTAGCTAGGTGGCGAAATAGAACATCGTGCGAATTTCTAATTACCGAGTCAAGAAGCTCTCGCTTATCACCTCGCATTGGGGTGCGAATCTCAACGCGCGCGCCCTTTTTCTGGGAGAGTAAATCTTCCAGGGCGCTATCAGCTGGTAGCGCCTGATTGAGAAGTATCTCCGCCGGTATTTCAACCTCTTCAGATGCAAGATATTTTGTGGCGAGCAGTTGCTCCAGATGATTAGCCTGCTCAATTTCGACTCCCGACTCCACAATCCAGGACTGCGCGCTAGTCACCCGACCGGATCGAACTTGAAATTGAGTGACAGCGCCCTTTCCACCCATCTCTTCCCAGACGCTCGCAAAGAGATCAAGATTACTGTCGAGGGGCAGCGCGACGGAATTACTCGTCGCTACTTTTTCGAGCGCATCTATCTGGTCTCGATACTTAGCCGCATTTTCGAAATCTTGTTGACTTGAAGCTGCAACCATCTTTATTCGAAGTTCATCAATAAATTTTGTAGGATCAGAATTCATGAAGCTGATCAACGAGGCTACAAGTTGCTGATGGCGCTCTTGCTCGCTTGGCTCTTTTGCTAGGCAAGGGGCAATGCATTTTCCAATGTAACCCAAAAGACAAGCTCGTTGACTTCGTTGTGCCCGCTGAAAGACACCATTGGTACATGATCGAATTGGAAAAGCGCTCTGTAAGATCTCCATAAGTTCACGGAGGGCCCACGCGTGCGGATAGGGTCCAAAATATTTAGCGCCATCTTTTCGAACCGATCGAGTAACAAAAATTCGTGGCACTTCATCACGCATCGATATGGCTAGGTAGGGGAAAGATTTATCGTCTCGAAATATAACGTTGTACTTTGGTTTCTCTTGTTGTATCCAGGTGTATTCGAGTTGAAGAGACTCGATTTCATTTCCAACTAAGGTCCAATCAACTCGATTGGCCTCCCACACCATCTTTCGTACTTTCTCATCTAAATTCGATTGGAAGTAGCTGCTAAGTCGCGCACGGAGATTTTTCGCTTTTCCAACATAAATAACATGATTCTGGCTATTAAAGAAGCGATAGACCCCGGGCGAAGTTGGGATATTCTCCGGGCGATAAGATGTGGGATCAGCCACGACTTCCGCCGCTGGTAAGCGCTTCGGCCAGGAACTGGCCGGTGTAACTCTTTTTATTCTTGGCAACCTGCTCTGGAGTTCCCTCGGCGACGATACTTCCACCTCGCGAGCCACCATCAGGGCCTAAATCAATCACCCAATCAGCGCTCTTGATAACGTCGAGATTATGCTCGATGACAACTACCGTATTTCCGCTATCGGCAAGGCGATTGAGTACACCTAATAATTTGCTTACATCTTCGAAGTGCAACCCCGTGGTTGGCTCATCGAGAACATAAATAGTTCGTCCCGTGGAACGGCGCTGTAGTTCCGTCGCAAGTTTGACGCGTTGAGCTTCTCCGCCAGAGAGCGTTGGCGCGGATTGCCCCAGTCGTACATACCCAAGTCCCACATCACAGAGAGTCTTGAGGTAGCGCGCAATTGCGGGCACGCTTTCGAAGAATTCAAAGGCATGCTCGATTGGCATATTAAGCACTTCAGAGATGTTCTTACCTTTGTAATGCACTTCGAGCGTTTCTCGGTTGTAGCGCGCCCCATGGCACACCTCACATGGAACATATACATCGGGCAAGAAATTCATTTCGATAGTGATCGTTCCGTCACCAGAACAATTCTCGCACCGTCCACCTTTTACATTGAAGGAGAAGCGACCTTGTTGATAGCCACGAATCTTAGCCTCTGCAGTCTCCGCAAAAAGTCCGCGCACTTTATCGAAAACTCCGGTATAGGTTGCTGGATTAGAACGTGGAGTTCTGCCAATTGGCGATTGATCCACATGAACCACCTTATCGAGCGCATCGATTCCGGTAATTGTCTTATGTCTACCTGGCACGATGCGGGCACCATTTAATTTATTGGCAAGAACGCTATAAAGAATCTCATTGACTAATGTTGATTTACCAGAACCGCTTACGCCAGTGACTGCCACAAAGGTTCCCAGCGGGAATTCCACATCAATATTTTGCAAGTTATTCTCGCGTGCGCCTTTAACACAAATTTTTCGTTTAGGGTCAA
>JBEGVX010000036.1:0-3593 GCA_041178105.1 Actinomycetota bacterium | reverse complement strand
CCCACCCGAAGAGAGACATCCAGTGCTGACATATGTAGGCGGTTATGAGGAGCGCCAAATTGCAGCAGCCATTCGTCGTGAATTACTGCGCGATGGTCAGGTTTTCTATATTCATAACAGGGTAAATTCAATTGATAAATGTGCCAGTGCTATTTCTACATTAGTACCAGAGGCTCGTGTACGAGTAGCGCACGGACAGATGAGCGAAAGCGCCCTTGAAGAAGTAATTCTCTCATTCTGGGAGAAAGAATTTGATGTTTTAGTCTGTACAACAATTATTGAAAGCGGAATTGACATTCCAAATTCAAACACATTGATTGTTGAGCATGCCGACAAGATGGGTTTGTCACAACTTCATCAACTTCGTGGACGCGTTGGGCGAGGTCGTGAGCGAGGCTATGCATACTTCCTTTATGACGTCGAGAAGCCGCTAACTGATACTGCTCACGATCGGTTAGAGACTATCGCTGCTAATACAGAGTTGGGCTCTGGTATGCAGGTAGCCCTTAAAGATTTAGAAATTCGAGGAGCAGGAAACTTATTGGGTGGCGAACAATCTGGTCACATTGCTGATGTTGGATTTGATCTCTACATGCGGATGATCGGAGAAGCTGTCGCTGATTTCAAAGGAGAGCGACATCAAGAACAAGAGTGCAAGCTGGAACTTCCCATTGATGCTTATTTGCCACATGACTATGTTGATAGCGAGCGCGTTCGGTTAGATGTTTATCGTCGCCTTGCCGCGGCCAAGTCAAACGAAGATCTCGATCAGGTCGATGAGGAGCTGAACGATCGCTTTGGTTCCTACCCCGAAGTTGTCGCAAATCTTCTCGAAATTGCGAAGGTGCGGGTGCGGGCAAAGGAGCTAAATCTGACCGAGGTGATAGTCCAGGGAAAATATTTGCGACTTGCCCCGATAACGCTCAGCGACTCGCTATCTGTCCGGATGGCACGTCTCTACCCCGGACATATATATAAAGCAGCAATTTCAACTCTGCTCTTGCCCCTGCCTAGAAGTAAAGGGGTGGCGCTCGAACCAGAGAAATTAGGGAATACTTCTCTATTGAACTGGGTGGTGCAGGCTTTTGATGCCACCACCAATCGGGTGATTTGAGATCGTTGATAAGGAGTTTTGATTTTCGTGGTGAAGAGAAAATTCGCAGTTCTCGCATTAGTTATTTCGGCGCTTGTACTTTCAGGATGTAGCAATCCATCAGATGCCGCGAGTTACAAAAGCGGAAAAATAACTATCGAGCGGCTCCAAGAGAGCGTCTCAGCAATTTTGGATGAGCGTGTTAAGTTCCAAGCATCTCCAGAAGGCGCATTGACCGGCGAGGCACTTACTCTGAATCAACTCGAATTTCATGTGTTCACAGCTTTGCTCACTCAAGCAGCAAAAGAGCGGAATATCACCGCCACTGCCGCTGAGGTAGCTGAGAGCCGAGCAGAGGTTTTGAAAAACGTGGGTAGTGAGGATCAACTCTCACTTGCTCTAGTAAATGCTGGAATCGCATCTATTGATCTTAATCAGTACCTTTCATTAATTGTTTTACAGGATAAATTGCGGACTGTGATCGCTCCGAATGCAACAGATGATGGGCAAGTTGTCCAAGCACTGCAGAAGATGCTTGAAGAGACTGTTGCTAAAGAGGAATTGAAAGTCAATCCTCGTTATGGAGTATGGAACACGATGACAAATAAGATTGACCCCACAGATCCAACCGGTGGGGCGCTACCAAAACCTAAGAATTAGTGAACGAGAAGAGCAACCTACTGCGCCTCGCCGAGGTGATGGATAGGCTCCGATCACCCGGTGGCTGTCCTTGGGATGCAGAGCAAACACACGAATCGTTGCTGACATATCTTCTAGAAGAAACCTATGAATTTATCGATGCTGTAGAACGTGCTGAACGCGACGAAATTGTCGAAGAATTAGGCGACGTTCTACTTCAGGTCTTTTTTCATGCTCGCATCGGACAGGAGCGAGAGAAAGATGCTTTCTCCATAGAAGATGTGGCAGGCGCAATTTGTGAAAAGCTTATTCGAAGACATCCGCATGTATTCCAAGAGGCTGAGAATTTAACTGCTGCAGAAGTTGAAGGGAATTGGGAGCGATTAAAGGCTGTCGAGAAATCACGTAACTCTCCCGATGAAGGAGTCCCACTTAATCAGCCTGCACTCTCTCTAGCATCCAAACTGCTTCATCGCGCACAAGCACACGGACATACTCCAGTCCACATCCGAAGTTTTGCTGATGTAAACGAGGTATCTGCAGAGACAATAGGAGAGCTTTTGCTCTCCGTCGTGTCGTTGGCTAACCAGCATGGAGTGGATCCTGAGTTCGCGCTGCGAACGCGCGCTCGGAACTTGGTCACGGAAATCCAGTAACGCCCACTAGTATTCGGGCTACGAAAAGAGGAGAGCGCTCTTATGACAGCCATTAAATCAGTCCTCGCAAGAGAGATTCTTGATTCCCGCGGTAATCCAACGGTAGAGGTCGAAGTATTACTCGATAGCGGCGTGCGCGGAGTTGCCGCAGTGCCATCTGGTGCATCCACTGGAGCTCATGAGGCGGTTGAACTTCGCGATGGTGGCGCTCGCTATGGTGGCAAAGGAGTTCAAAAGGCTATTGCAGGAATAATAAAGGAATTGGCACCTGCAATTGTTTCAATGGATCCGGCAGCACAACGAGTCATCGATGAGAAGATGATTGCACTCGATGGAACTGCAAATAAATCGCGATTAGGTGCAAACGCGTTACTTGGGGTCTCACTCGCCTGTGCGAAAGCGGCAGCACAATCAGAATCCAAACCACTCTTTTCGTTCTTAGGTGGAAGTTCTGCAACATTACTTCCAGTACCAATGATGAATATTTTAAATGGTGGCGCACATGCGGATACGAATGTTGATATTCAAGAGTTTATGGTCGCTCCCTTTGGTGCATCAAATTTTACCGAATCGCTCCGTTGGGGAGCTGAGATTTATCATTCCCTTAAATCAGTACTTAAGAAGAATGGTTTAGCGACGAGCATTGGTGATGAAGGTGGCTTTGCACCAAATTTAAGTAGCAACCGTGCGGCGCTCGACTTAATTCTTGATGCAATAGCAAAAGCGGGATTCACAGCTGGCAAAGATGTGGGATTAGCGCTCGATGTTGCTGCAACTGAATTTCACGAAGATGGCCAATATACTTTTGAAGGAAAAGCGCTTAGCTCGGATGAGATGATTGATTATTATCAAGAACTTGTGAATTCCTATCCACTTGTATCAATTGAGGATCCTCTCGATGAAAATGATTGGAGTGGGTGGATTTCAATCACAAAGCAACTTGGCGATCAGGTTCAACTCGTTGGTGACGATCTTTTCGTTACAAATCCTGTCCGCCTAGCTGATGGAATTTCTCAAGGTGCGGCGAACGCACTTCTTGTAAAAGTCAATCAAATTGGGACGCTCACTGAGACTCTTGATGCTGTGGCGCTTGCACATAATTCGGGATACCGGTCCATGATGAGTCATCGCTCCGGCGAGACAGAGGACACCACCATTGCTGATCTCGCGGTTGCCGCCAACTGTGGCCAAATAAAAACCGGTGC
>JBEGVX010000035.1:0-8260 GCA_041178105.1 Actinomycetota bacterium | reverse complement strand
TTGATTGCTGGATACCCTAATTCCAAGGCCTGATCTGCAATATCGAGGAACTCCGGGATTGATGAGTACGTCACTGTTGAGGCATAAGCAGGTATTGATTCACGGAAACCACCAAGTAATTTATAAACCGGCAGCTTCGCGGCTTTAGCTCCAATATCCCACAGCGCAACATCCACTACATGGGCCATATTCGGTGCAAACCTTTCGATACGGTCCAACTCCCAAGCGCGCTCCCAGAGGTACTCACGTTGGAGTGGATCCATACCGATTAATTCATTCTTAAAGCGTCGATCAATGTAATCTTTCAGAATTACCCCACGTGAGGCTGAGGCAAAACCCGTGATTCCGGCATCGGTTTCAATGACAAGCCAGCCGACAGTTATTGGGCCATCTGAGCCAGGAATGCCTTTCCGCCAAACAAAAGCGGGAGTAAAAGCGGGGCGGTCAACGAGCACAACCTCAACATTGGTGATTTTCATTGCCTCTCCTTATATATAGGTACCCAGCAGATTGAAAGAGGTTAAGTCTTTATAAAGTTCCAGTAACAATTAAAAAAATACTATACGAAATAGTATTTCGTCCATAGTATTGGGGAAAATCCGGATGGGCGAATTTCTGCCCACCCGAACATAGAGGGGGAACCTTTGAAACGAAATAAAGTAATTCTTGCCTTAGCAGGTGTCTTTGCAATCGCAGGTAGCGCACTCATTAGCGTGCCAGCTCAATCTGCAACTCCTTCAATCTTGGTATGGGTGGATTCACCACGTCTTCCAGGTGCAAAAGAGTACGCAAAGATCATGAAGGGCAAAGTAAACGTCAAGGTTGAGCTTCACGCACAAGGCGACTTGCTTGCGAAAGTTCAGCTCTTTAACCGCGTTAAGAAAGGTTGGCCAGATGTTGTATTCGGCCCACCAAACGATGTAGCGGTTCTTCGTAACCCAATCATCAACAACGCACGTGAGATTTCTAGCCTTCTTAAGCCAGACGAGATTAAGAATTTCGGCAAGCTTAATGACTGGTGCAAAGGCGCAGATGGAAAGTACTACTGCGTAAAGAACGATATGGCGCAATCTGTGCTTTGGTATGACACCAAGCTATTTGCAGATTTCGGCTACGAAGTTCCTACCAAGATGAGCGAGCTCTTTGCAATTGGTGAAGACCTAGCAAAGAACCACCCAGGATATTCACTTGGCGCTCTTGGTGATGCAGCTGCATACTCCTCATACTTCTGGCCATCACAATGCCCATTGAATAATGAGAAGAGCGCGACTCGCGTTGTTATCAATGCAAAGTCACCTAAGTGCACTCGTGTAACCGCAGCACTTCAACCACTTATCGATGCAGGCGTCTACTACCCAGGTTCTGCATTCTCGCCTGAGTATGTAAAGGTCGGACAAGAGGGCAAGATTGTTGCTCACATTGGACCATCATGGTTTGGTGAGTTCGTTCTTCGCCCAGCCTCTTCCTTCAACATTCCAGCAGGCCGTTTAACAGCAGCTCCAATGCCAGTTTGGGATGGTGAGAAGACCAACTTCTCCGGTGAGTGGGGTGGCGGTATCTACACAATCAGCCCACACGCTAAGTTCCCACGCGCAGCGCTCGATTTCGCAATCTTCATGGTTGGCGATAAGCGAAACGTTGTTACTGTGAAGAACCCAGATGGCAGCACCGGTGCTCCAACCTTCCCTGCATATATCAAAGGCAACCAGCTCTGGAAGGCAAAGATCGATGCCGATAAGTACTACAACGGTTCGCCATACGCAGCAATGGCTGCACAGGCAGGCAAAGTTTGGACCGGCGTAAAGCCAGTTCGTTACGACGCTGATGGCGCATGGGGTGCTTCATATGCTCCTGAGCTTGCGAAATCGAAAGATATTCAAAAGGCTCTCGAGGCATATGCGACCTATACCTCAAACCTTGCTCAGCAATTGGGCTACGAGGTAACAACTAAGTAATTCGCAAGAATTACAAGCAGTAATTGGCGGCGGATTTGGAAACACAAATCCGCCGCCTCTTAACTGGATGAAATGTGAAGAATTTTTAGGAGTGGTGAATGGCCAAGGTCAAAAAATATAAGCAACGCAACATTTTGATGAAAATAATGCTTGCTCCATATCTTTTCTTACTCATCGCTTTTGGTCTTGTTCCATTGATCATGGCAGTTCTCGAGGTTCCGGGTGAATCTCTCACCAATCCTGATGGCGGTTGGGATGCATTTAAAATTGTTGTTCAGGATTTTCGATTCCCGCAAGCGGTAAAGAACGTCCTCGGATTTATGGCTATCTACGTGCCGCTGACGTTGGTGCTGGTAATCGTCATGGCGCTAATGCTCGACGTTCGACATACCCGCTGGAGTAAGTACCTGAGAATGGCATACATCGTGCCCGCATCAATTTCTGGTGCCGTTGCAGTTCTCGTTTGGTGGGCGATTCTTGAGCCAACGATTAGCCCGATTAAATCAGTACTTAATTTCCTTGGAATTGAATCAGCGACGCAAATCTGGCAGACGAAGAACTTGGTCTACATCATCGCAATTATGACCTTCTTCACCATTGCTGGTAACTGGATTCTTATTCAATATGGATCGCTACAAAGTATCTCTTCTGAGATTATTGAAGCTGCGCGAGTAGATGGATGTTCCGCCTTTCAGCTCGCAGTGCGAATTAAGCTTCCACTGATCCGCAAATATGTTATTTACATGGCAGTTCTATTATTTGCTGGCGGTCTCCAAATCTTCGTAGAGCCTCAGCTCTTAACTTCGAGCGTTTACACAGGTATCGCAAATGCCTGGTCATTCGATCAGCTCAGCTATGAACTTGCCTTTAAGAGTGGAGATTTTGGTGGCGCCTCTGCGCTATCCATCATTCTCCTTATTCCAAGCATGATTGGCGCTCTTGTCGTTATCTTCAAGACCGACATGTTTGATGACAAGACGATTAGAAATACAAAGACGACTGAGAAGGCGGATATATGAGCACATCAGTAGCGCCAGCAGAGAAGAAAGTGGCTAATAATAAGGCGAAGTCCATGCGACAGGAAAGTCGTATTGGTATGTTCTTTGTAAATTCTTGGCTGATATTTTTTGCGGTAATCAGCGTTGTTCCAATGCTCTGGCTAGTGTTGGCAGCTTCTAAAACTGATCCTGAGTTAAGTTCACGAAACCCACTAGCCTTTGGAAGTTTCAAGGGGTATTGGAATGCTTGGCAGAATCTTCAATTCTTTGATAACGGTGTTATTGGTAAGTGGGTGCTTAACTCCGTTCTTTTTAACGCGGCTATCGTAGTTATCGCAACGATCACAGCATCTTTGGCTGGATTTGTTATCTCAGCTGCAAAAATCCGCTTCAAGCGGACATTTCTGATCAGCACACTAATTATGATGCTCATTCCGCCTGTTGCACTTGTTATTCCACTCTTCGTGATGATGGATAAAGTGAAATTGGTTGATAATCCTTGGTCAGTAATTTTGATTTCATCGCTCTATCCATTTGGAGCATTTCTTTCATATATTTATTACTCCACCACCATCCCGCCTGAGCTTTATGAATCTGCTCGACTTGATGGATGTAGCGATTGGCAGCTTTACAGCCGTATCGCATTCCCGCTTTCAGGTGCACTTCTAGGCCTATTAGCGTTCTTTGCCTTCATCGGAAACTGGGCAAATTACTTTATGCCTTATGTGATGCTCTACTCCGGCGAGAATTACACCTTGCCACTAGGGCTTGGCTTCCTCTTCTATTCAACGCCAGCTATCAACCCTGGAATTGGCGCTACCTCTGTTCCAATTTACAAACCAGAGATTGCCCTCGCTGGAATCTTGATTGCACTGCCAATCATGATTATGTTCTTGGTCTCTCAGAAACGTTTAATACGAGGAATGCTCGCCGGTTCAATTAAAGAATAAGGCTCACAAGGATATCGAGGTAAAAAGTGGCGCTGCACCCGCAATGCGCGGCATTTCTGGCTCCAGGTGCAGATGCTCCAGAGTTGATTGACATTCCTATCAGTTTGGGTCGCGCTGGAGCATATGCTGATTTAACGGTGGCCGGAGAAATTACGCCAAATATCGAAATCTCTAATCGTTTTATTCCTGGTGAAACTGCAGATCTGCTCGTTCGGATTTATCGTCCACCTGGTCAACATCTTAAAAATGGTCTGGTTTATTACCACGGTGGCGGTTGGTCGTATTTCTCAGTTGATATGTACGATGCACAACTCAGCGCACTCGCTGCGCTAACTGATTCTGTTATTGTCTCAGTGAATTATCAAAAATCACCTGAACATAAGTTTCCTATTCCACATGATGATTGCTTTACTGGATTGAAGTGGACCTTCGCTAATGCCCAATCGCTTGGCATAGATGATAAAAAAATAGGTATTGGTGGCGATAGCGCAGGGGGAAATCTTGCAGCAGGTGTGGCGCTTCGCAATCGAGATGAAAAGATTTTTCCAATTGCCTATCAGTTACTCATCTATCCATGCGTAGGAATAGATTTTGAAACAGATTCATACAATGCAAATGCTCAAGGATTTGGTCTCTCTAAGCGCACTATGTCTTGGCTCTGGAGCTTGTACTTGAATGGTAATGCCGATTACGAGAATTCATATGCCATCCCACTTAACGGTAAAGATTTCGCCAAATTGCCACCAACTTTAATCATTACCGCTGAACATGATGTATTGCGAGATGATGGCGCTCGTTATGCGGAGAAATTAAAGCAAGCTAATATTCAGGTGATCCATATCGATTATCCTGGAATGATTCATGGTTTCTTCAACTGTGGAAAATTTATTGATGATGGAATATCAGCCCGTCTTGTAATCGCTGAAAATATTAAGGAGCTTATCGGCTGATGAAAACTTATCAACTAAAAGGAATGACTTGGGACCATCCACGTGGTTTGGATTGTCTGGTTAACTCAGATGGCTTATTACAGAAACAACTACAAGTTTCTGTCGAGTGGTCAGCCCGCTCTTTACTAGCATTTGGTGATCAACATATAAGCGAATTTTACGCAGAGCATGATTTGATGATTATTGATCACCCACACGTTCCAGATGCAGTACATGCAGGCGCGGTCATTGCTTTAGAGGATGTGGCTTCCGCAGACGATATGGCGCTATTGGCTAAAACCTCAGTCGGCGCCTCGCACGACTCCTATATATATAAAGGGAAGCACTGGGCGCTGGCGATTGATACTGCAGCCCAAGTAAGCGCCTATCGACCAGATAAAACGTCCAAGGGGTTGGTCTTCTGGGAGGATGTTCTCGCCGCGGGCAGGGAAGGCCTTGTGCTTTGGCCACATAAACCCGTCGACGCTTTCTCTACTTTTGCCACGATCATGGCGCAAAAAGGCCATGCGCTCTGCTCGGGTTCCGAATACATCGATAAAGCAGTCGCAGCTGAAGTTTTGGCCTTCATGATTGAGCTCGCAAAGGTTGTTCCCGCGCAATGTTTATCTATGAACCCAATTGAGGCAGCAGAGTATTTAGTCACAACCGATAAAGAGCACTACAGCGTGTGTATGTATGGATATACCAATTACTCTCGTGATGGATTTAGAACGCGACCAATAATTTACGACGACGTGCCTTCATTTGATGGATTAGCGTCGGGATCACAACTAGGTGGGGCAGGTATAGCTATCTCATCTGCAACTAAGAACGTTGAATTGGCAGCGAAAGTCGCCATCCTGCTCTCGCTTCCAGAGATTCAGTCAACAACATATGTAGATGCAGGTGGACAACCTGGAAACCTTGCGGCGTGGAAAGCTCCGCATGCAAATGCCATAACCCGTAATTTCTTCAACAATACGCTGCGCACACTAGAGCGAGCATGGGTGCGGCCACGATTCCTTGGTTGGCCTGATGTGCAATTCCAAAGTTCGTTGATTATTCATAACATACTTAAAGAGAAGAATTTTTCAGTTAAAGATATTGATGCTATCGCTGCAACATATACGAGTTACAACCAGGAGCTAACTAAATGAAAGAGTACTTTGAGGATTATGAGATTGGGTCAACAAGAGTTAGCGCAGGACGGACAATTACTGAAACAGATATTGTGATTCACGCTGGGCAGACTGGTGACTTCTACCCACATCACATGGATGCACAATGGTGTGCGACACAACCGTTCAAAGAACGAATCGCACATGGAACTTTGATTCTCTCCGTTTCGGTAGGAATGCTCGCCGGTGAAATCAATGAAGTTGCGATGAGTTATGGGTATGACAAGGTGCGATTTATTGCCCCGGTCTTTATCGGCGACACGATTACTTCGCACTCTGAAATCGTGGCAAAACGAGATCACCCCAAACGGACCGGCGAAGGTCTTGTGGATGAGCAAGTAACGGTTAAAAATCAAAAAGGCGAGACGGTCATTGCTTTTGTGCACGTTTATCTTGTGCAACGGAGGGGCGCATGAATATTCAATTAGATCCTCGAGTTCATACTGCGATGGTTTCGGATTCTCTTGATGATCTTGGAATCAGAAATAACGTAATGGACGGGAAAATCCGGCCGCTACAAATGACTATGCGAGCAGTTGGCACCGCAGCAACTATCAAATTCGTTCCGGACTCTGAATATGACAAAAATGATCCTTATGGTGCTGCTATAGATTTTCTCGATACTCTGCAGAAAGATAATGTTGTTGTCATCGGCACCGGCGGTGGCTTGCTCTCTGCTTTTTGGGGCGAACTCTTTTCGGCCGCGTCAAAAGCGCGAGGTGCAACCGGAGTAGTAACAGATGGGCCGATTCGAGATACCCAATTGATACTAAAGGTAGGTTTTGACGCCTTCGGTGTTCTCTCCCGACCCCTTGATTACAAGGGGCGAATGCGGGTTGAATCCACTCATCAACCGACTGAAGTTGGTGGTGTCCTTGTTCATCCAGGCGATGGCATCGTGGCAGATAACGATGGCATTGTGGTTGTACCCAAAGATCTCATCGACAAAGTTTTCTCTATGGCTAATGAGCGAGCACAAAAGGAGAAGACGGTCCTGAATGAGCTCACAAAAGGGCGCACAGTTCGATCGGTCTGGGACGAATATCGGCTTTTGTAGGAAAAGAAGTTCTAGAGAAAGAGGAAAGTTATGGCACACAAACGAGTGATTGATTCGCATCAGCATCTATGGATGATGAGTGAACGAGCTTATTCATGGATTGCTCCAGAATATGGCCCTCTATACGATGATTTCAGCCCGGAGCGCCTCGCTCCAGAAATTCCTCCTTCAGGTGTAACCGATTCAATTCTTGTTCAAGCAGCTGATACATATGAAGATACCTTTTACATGCTCGACGTCGCTGCACATAGCAACTTTGTCAAAGGTGTTGTTGGTTGGGTTCCATTTGATCGCCCCAATGAGGCGCGCGCTGCTCTTGAGACATTTAAAAAGAACCCCTACTTCAAAGGTGTTCGGAATCTCTCCCACGACTACAGCAATGCCAAATACGAGTCAGATGATAAATGGATCCTTCGCCCCGCAGTTCTTGAAACTATTGCAATGGTAGAGAAAGCGGGACTTGCATTTGATTATGTCGCTGTTAATCCTGCACACGTTGATACTGTGCCCGTACTTGCCGCTAAGTTCCCAACATTGAAAATTGTAGTTGATCACTTTGCTAAGCCAGATATCGCAGGTAAGACTTGGGAGCCATGGGCCTCGCAAATGTCCACTCTGGCTAAACACAAAAATGTATATATGAAATTCTCCGGTTTAAATACGGCTTCTGCTCCAGGCTGGAGCGTTGCAGATTGGCAACCATACGTTGATCATGTAGTTAAGGAATTCGGCGCAAATCGCACTCTACTCGGAGGCGATTGGCCGGTAATTGTTCTGATGAATAACTATGTCGAAGTATGGAAAGCTCAATTAGAAGCTATTTCCAAGTACTCTGCGGAAGACCAAGAGTGGATTACCCATAAAACTGCAGAACTTGTTTACGGTATTTAACCCTACGAAATAATAAAAGGAGTAACAATGGTGCAACGGTATGCAAGCGTTCTAGGAATTCCAAAAGAGAACCGTGAGCGATATGAAGAACTTCATGCGGCGGTATGGCCTGAAGTTCTAGAGCAGATTAAAAAATCTAACATTCGTAATTACTCTATTTATCGTTATGGTGAATTACTTTTCTCCTACTTCGAATATGTGGGAGATGACTTTGATGGTGACATGGCGAAAATGGCTGAAGATCCCGCCACTCAGAAATGGTGGGATATCAACAAGCCATTGCAACGACCGCTACCGGATCG
>JBEGVX010000034.1:0-2858 GCA_041178105.1 Actinomycetota bacterium | reverse complement strand
GAGCGCGCTGCACATAAGCGGTGGAATGAATTTAAAAAAGGCGCGCTATCCAATTACGACGAAGCTCGGAATATGGCGGGAATTGATGGCACCAGTAAATTAAGTGCGCACCTCAAATGGGGAGAGATTCATCCTCGGACTCTTTTAGCCGAATTGGGCGAAAGCAAAGCGCATGAAGTTTTCCGAAAAGAGATCGCTTGGCGAGAGTTTTATGCCGATGTTCTTCATCACTACCCACATACCGAAAAAGATTATTACTCACCACAATTTGCGGGTATGAGATATGACGAGCCAGGAGAGAAATTTCAAAAGTGGTGTGAAGGAAAAACGGGATATCCGTTTGTGGATGCTGCGATGCGCCAAATTGTTAAAGAGGGGTGGATGCATAATCGAACACGAATGGTTGTGGCATCATTCCTCGTCAAAGATTTACATGTTGAATGGCAGCATGGCGCAAACTTCTTCATGGAACATCTCGTCGATTTCGATGTGGCTTCAAACAGTCATGGCTGGCAGTGGACTGCAGGTTGTGGCACTGATGCCTCGCCGTACTACCGAGTTTTTAATCCAATTGAGCAGGGAAAGAAATTTGATCCCGATGGGGCATATATAAAGAAATATGTTCCAGAGTTACGTCATCTAGATAGCGATCAAATACATGAACCCTGGCTCTATCTCGATGGATATAGCCAGGGCTATGTTGAGCGGATAGTCGATCACGCAGCAGAGCGAATCGAATCACTTGCCCGGTTAGAGGAAATTAAGCAAGGAAGTTAGTGAACTGCCAAGGATCGCTCTCATCGTATTCGCGATGATTCCATCCTTTGAAGGGATCAAAGCGAGTTGCCAGCGGATCCCAATCGACGGCATCTGACCAGATCGTACCTAAATATGGCTCAATGAGCGGCAGTACTTCGCGCCATGGAAGATCATCGGGCACCATCAAACCTGCCTCTGGGTTTGCCATCGCCCATGCCACTGCTGCATAAACCGAGGCGGCAACTTGGAGCGTTGTCGCAGATTGACCTGGCGCTAACTTTCGAGCTTCTCCAATTGAAAGTAGCGACCCACACCACCAGGACTTAAAGGGGTGGCCCATAAGAAGAACTCCTAGACGATCTTCACCGCTGATGATTTCTTCATTCATGATTCGTTGGTCACTTTGTAAATTCCACTGACGCATCTCAGTTTCACGCATTGACGCAATCGCAGCATCAGTTGGGCAGTAGGCATAGTGCACCGTTGGACGATAAACAGCTTTACTGCCATCCCAGACAGTTAAGTGGTCTGAGAGTGTGAACGCTTCGCCATGGCGAATGACCATGCCAGTGGTTTCGCACGAAGGAACCCATGATCGAACCCACGTTGTCGCACCAGGTTGCGCGAGCGCAATCTGGTTCTGTGGCCCTACTTTGTGGGTGTAAGCAGTTGGCGGCAATTTCTTTTCATGAGTTCCCCAACCAAGTTCTGCTGGTGCAATACCTTCCTCATAAAATCCCTCAACGCTCCAGGTATTAACAAATTCATCAACGCGTTTTGGCTTATCGGAAATTTGGGTGTCGCGTTCTGCGATATGAATAACTCGAACATTGAGCGCATGTGCAAGCTCTGGATAGTTATCTGCACTAATCGCTTTTTCAATAACTGCGCCATTTGCACCAACTTTGCTCTCCTTTAATGCGCGGGTGCCAATCTCAATTAGCGCGCGCTTAACTAAGTGCGAGACCATTCCTGGGTTTGCGCCATGCTCAACAATCGCCGTGGCGCCCTTCTTATTCCATGAAGCTTTCATCTCTCGAAGGCGCATATGGCGGTAGTAGAGGGTGCGCTCGATCGGATCTCGCGAGGATCCACCAGCGTACGGCTCCCATTCTTCGACTGAAGTATTCAGGTAGAGCACGCCATGATCGTGTGCCCAACCAATAATTGCATTGGCATCGATATTCCATGCTAAGTCGAGGAGAAAATCTCCTGCTTTGAGATATTTACCGAGGAACTCATCCATATTCTCTCTGGTGAGCTTGTCGATGATGTACGTGGCACCGCGATTAATCGAGGCTGTAAATCGCTCTCGATTATCTTTGAAATCCACAATTGTCACTTGATGAGGTTCGACTAATTTGTCGAGAAGGATAGGAACTACACATTGCGATACGGACCCTGCACCGAGGACTAGAACTCGATTGTGGAATTTTGCGGCCAACGAACCTCCCATTGAGTGAGCGAGAAACGCGAGAATAAATATCGGACCGGGAAAGCGTAGGGCATAAATTGACCTGCTTTTTACATGGCAACGAAAACCAGCGCTCGGGATTCAGCGCGTAGCGCGCTTCGCCTCATACATCTGCGCATCGGCACGTTCAAGGGGATTCTCCTCTGCCGTGATTGCGCTGACGCCAACGCTGGCAGTGAGCAGGAGTGAACTCTCGCCAACGTATATGGGAGTGGTCAGAGCCACCTGAAGCCGTCCGGCAAGATCGCGAGCGCTCTCGCTCTCTCTCTGAACTAACGCCGAAAACTCATCGCCGCCCAACCGTGCCAAGTAGCTACCTTCGGGCAGAACGGAGTGAAAGCGGTGGGCAACTTCGCGAAGTACATAATCTCCCGCGCTATGTCCATGTGCATCATTGATCTCTTTGAACCTATCAAGGTCCATCAGCAGTAGCGACCAACTTCCATCTGCAGGGATTTGTGCAAGACGTTCGAAGAATGCGCGACGATTCCCAACGCCGGTCAGCTCATCAGTAACTGAGAGCTCTTTGTGAATCTTTCCCTGCTCAGCCTCTTCAAGTGCAAGAGCCATTCGAATGAAGGCTAAGAGCAACGTGATGATGGACGGTACGAGCGCAAACTCAGAA
>JBEGVX010000033.1:0-6101 GCA_041178105.1 Actinomycetota bacterium | reverse complement strand
GCAATGTCGGCACTCCAGTGATTGAAGTGCTCACTTCATCGGATTTCTATGAGTATCTCATTGTCGAACTCTCTTCATTCCAACTTCATTGGACCTCAACCCTTCAGCTCGATGCTGCCGCGTTATTGAATATTGATGATGATCACTTAGATTGGCATGGCAATTTTGATAACTACCTCAAAGCAAAGTTGAAGATTTTCAATGGTGTGCAGTATGTAATCATTAATAGCGACGACCCGAGGCTTCATGGTTCTATAGACAATTTACTCAAAGAGCGCGAAATCACTACCTACACGCTGCAAGTACCGCAGTATGGAGAGGTAGGTATTGTTGAGGAGCTCTTAATTGATCGGGCATTCTCAGGTGCGCAAAATGTTGCAACAGAAATTGCACAGCTCTCGGATATCAATCCACCAGCTCCACATAACGTCTCTAATGCCTTGGCTGCAGCGGCCTTGGCGCGCGCGATGGGGCTCGAAGCCGCCGCAATAAGGCAGGGATTACGAAACTTCACACCTGGTCATCATCGAATCGAAAAAATTGCAGAGCTCAACGGAATAACTTGGGTTAACGACTCCAAAGCCACAAATCCTCACGCAACAAATGCCGCATTTGCAGCCTTTGATTCAATAATCTGGATTGCCGGTGGATTGGCAAAGGGCGCTGATATTGAAGCTCTGGTAAAACGACGCCATCAGCAGATTCGCGCTGCTGTGCTTATTGGCACAGATCGACCCATGATTGAGCGGGCGCTTAAGGAACATTCTCCCGAAACTCCCATTTTCTTGGTAGACGAAGAACCCTCGCTGGTAGGCGAAGAGCGTTCAAAGCAATTGATGCGCGACGTGGTCCTTGCCGCAAGTCGAATGGCACAAAGTGGCGATACGGTTTTGTTGGCACCGGCTTGTGCATCAATGGATCAATTTCAATCATATGCGCAACGAGGCGAATTCTTTGTGGAAGCAGTTAAAGAGCTAGTAGGTGATCAGTGAGATGAAGGAGCCAAAAAAACCACTACTGACTCATCCAACGGCACCGTTTTATGTTTTGCTCTCAGGAATGGGAGTTCTGATATTTATGGGTCTGTTGATGGTGCTTTCTGCATCCGGAGTGCGCGCCTATGCTAACTCCGGTTCCTCATTTGCCATTCTGTTTCGGCAGTTGATGTGGTTCTCTGTGGGTTTGGGACTTGGGTTACTTGCATTCAAGTTGCCAACCAAAGGTTGGCGCAGAATTTCACCTTTATTACTTCTTGGTTCAGCTTGTATGTTAGGACTTGTTTTTGTCAATGGAATCGGTCTAGAAATAAATGGAAATAGAAATTGGATTCACGTAGGCCCCATCACAGTGCAACCCAGTGAATTTTCAAAAATAGCGTTGATTATTTGGGCGGCATTTATCCTCGCACGAGTTGAACGCGGTGAATTTTTACGAAACCAGGGAACGGGTGCGTTGCTCTGTGGTTTTGGCGCTATCTCGCTTTTGATTCTTCTTGGCAAAGATATCGGCACAGTGATGGTCTTAGCGCTCATTATGTTGGGGATGCTCTTCATCTCTGGAGAGCGCATCACCAGGCTATTAGCTATCGGTGGAGTCTGTTTAGGAGTAATTATTGGATTGGCGCTCTTGCGTCCCACTCTGTTAAGTCGATTAACCGCATTTCTTGACCCATTTTCAGCTGCCAATTATTTGGGATTGGGTTGGCAACCAGCGCACTCACGTATGGCGCTGGCCTCAGGGGGAGTCTTTGGAGTGGGTCTTGGTGGAAGTAGACAGAAATGGGGCAACTTAGGTCCAGAGGCGCATACAGATTTTATTTTTGCAGTTATTGGGGAAGAGATTGGTTTATTGGGAACGACAATTGTGCTCGCAGCGCTCTTCATGATTGCTTGGGCGGGAATTAAGACCGCCATTGCTACAAGTGATCCGTTTTCGCGTTACGCGGTTGCCGGCGTTACAACATGGATCATCGCTCAATCCTCGATAAATATTGGTTCAGTCACTGGAGTATTTCCAGTTGTTGGACTTCCTTTGCCTTTGGTTTCGTATGGGGGATCTGCGCTTATCTCGTCAATGGTGGGGCTGGCATTTATTCTTGGAGTTGCTCGGCGAGAGCCCGAAGCAAAGCGATACTTTGATTCGCGCCCGAAAATCTTAGAGTGGCGGAGAAGATGAGCTCGCAGCGATTGACCGTACTTTTTGCTGGTGGCGGAAGCGCTGGCCATCTCTTACCTGCCTTCGCTACAGAAGAGGCGCTACGTGCCAGCTCTCTCGAAAGAACTTTCAGTCCGTGCAAAACTGTTTATTTAGCAACAGTTAGCGGCGCCGAATTGCCATTGCTGAAGCAGGCAAGTGCAGAATTCCTACTCGTGCCGAAAAGCGATTTACCGCGGAAGATTAATCGCGACCTTTTAACTTTCATACCTCGATTGGTAGTGGCTGTAGCGCGAACTACAAAATTAATTAAGCAATTAGATGTTGACGTGGTCGTCGGATTTGGCGGTTATGTCGCGCTACCTGCCTATTGTGCTGCTCGTCTGACAAATACTCCTCTGATCATCCATGAGGCAAATGCGCTACCTGGCCTGGGTAATAGATTTGGCAGAAGAATTGCCACTCGGGCCTTCTCTAATTTTCCCATCGACAATTGGGGTGCGGAAAATGCAATCGGACTTCCGATACGTGAGGCAATTTCCTCCATTGCTACATTAAGTTCAGAGCGCCGAGCAGAATTAATGCGAGCAGCGCGAAGTGATTTTGGACTTGAACCAGAGCGCAAGACAATTTTAATTTTTGGTGGCTCTCTTGGCGCTGCGAAAATCAATGAAGTAGTCGGCCAATCAGTAGATGAGTTGCTTACTCGAGGGTTTCAAATTCTGCATGCCGTCGGGCCGGAGAATTCTTTGCCAACAAACCGACCTGGTTATCACGCCCTACCTTACATTTCGAGAATGGATCAGGCTTATCTCGCAGCGGATGTAGTTCTCTCGCGTAGTGGAGCGGGTACCTGTGCCGAGATAGAGTCCGCTGGTCTTCCTGCGCTCTTAGTTCCTTTGCCAATCGGAAATGGGGAACAGTTGCTTAACGCCAAAGCGCTCAGTGCAAAAGCAGAGGTACGCATCATCGAGAATTCTGCCCTCACGAGAGATTCCCTCATTGCAGCAATTACAGATCTTGCACGCGAAGATTTCAAGAGCGCTTCACATTCGCAGCCTCAAGCAGCGGCAGCGATTGTTGCCAAAACTATTGTTCAATTAGCTAGTGAACGCAAACAGAGACGATCGGCGTAGATTCGTGGAAATTTTAAGAGCGCCTATTCACTTCATCGGCATCGGCGGCGCAGGCATGAGCGGCATCGCGCGAATTTGCATTGATCGCGGCATTGAAATTTCTGGTTCAGATATAAAAAATTCGACAACGCTGGAAGCTCTAGCTCTAAGAGGCGGCACGATTCACATTGGGCATCAACCGTCGAATGTTGGGGCTGCACAGACTGTTGTCATATCCAGCGCGATAAAAGAATCCAACCCCGAGTTAAAGGCTGCGCGAGAACTAGGTATTGCGGTCGTTGGACGAGCCCAGGCGCTTGCCACCCTCCTTAATGGGTACACCTCCATTGCAATTGCAGGCACTCACGGCAAGACCACCACTACCTCGATGTTGACTATCGCCCTGCAGAATCTTGGATGGGATCCATCCTTTGCTATTGGTGGCACACCGCACGATTCACGTTCTAATTCACATCATGGACAAGGGCTCCATTTTGTGGTTGAAGCCGACGAGTCAGATGGATCATTTATTGAGTATCACCCCGATTATGCAATTGTCACCAACGTTGAAGTAGATCACGTCGATCACTTCGCTGACGAAGGAGCAATCAACCGTGCATTTGAGGAGCTCTTGTCGACTGTGAAGCGAGGGGTAGTGCTCTGTGCAGATGATGCAGGTAGCGCACGCCTTGCCTCTAAGGCTCGCCAGTTGGGCTTGGAGACTTATTTATATGGTCAGAGTGAGGGAGCAGATTTACGTATTTCGCACCTGTTCACCGCGGCAGATACCTCTATTTATCGAGCAACCTGGCAGGGACGAACGCTAGGTGAAGTGAAATTGGCTATTCCCGGAGAACATAATGCTCTGAATTCAGCAGGTGCGCTGACAATGGCGTTGGTACTTCAAGCGCCCGCACAAGAAGCAATCTCTGCTTTAGGAACATTTACTGGAGTGGGGCGAAGATTTGAACTACGTGGGACGGCTAAAGGCATTCGTGTGATCGACGACTACGCTCATCATCCGACGGAAATTAGAGCAACTATCGCAACCGCTCGCCTAGCTGCGGGGGATGGGCGCGTAATTGCAATTTTCCAACCCCATCGATACTCGCGAACATTGGCCTTCTCCGGAGAGTTTGCCGATGCCTTGGCAGCTGCCGATAGCGCTGTCTTACTCGATATATATAGCGCCGGGGAGGAGCCGATTCCTGGGGCAAGTAGCGCCGCGATAGCAGCGGCAGTAAACGTTAAAGGTGGAACAGCCCTTTTTGAGCCCAATCTCATGCGCGCTATTGATCACGCCATCGCTCAAGCTCACACAGGCGACATCATCCTTACTTTGGGAGCAGGAGACGTGACCTCGTTAGGACCACAAATTATTTCGGCAATCAATGAACGTTAAATTTAAAAAGTTTCTCATCCCCATAATCGCGATTTCTCTACTTGGGTATCTTTTCGGATGGTCGAGCGTTTTTGATATTCGCTCCATAGAAGTCTCAGGAATTCAAGGCTCAAAAACTCTCACCAGTAAGAAAGTCATAGCTAAAAGTGGAATTAAGCTCGGCGATAAATTAGCTCGCGTTAATGCAGGTGCAGTGGCGCGAGGACTGAGTACTTATCCTGAAGTAGCTAGCGTAGAAATCAACAGAAAACCTCTGCACACGGTTGAAATAGAGGTCACGTTGCGAGAAGTGGATATTGCCTTTGCCTCCCAAAATGGAAAGTTTCTACTGGGAGATAGGAATGGGGTTACTTTCGTAGAAACATCCAAGCCACCTAAAGGTGTACCTATCATCGCTGGAGATCGCCGGTTCATTCGAGATGCGATGAGCATTTACGATTCGCTGCCGAACAAGATTCGAAAGCGAGTGGTAAGAATAGAATTGCCGAGTAAAGCTTCAATAACTTTGACGCTCCGCGGTGGCATGAAGATTCTCTGGGGCGGCGTTGGGGATCAATCGGCGAAATTGACTGTTCTTGAAGCGCTCCTTGCTGCTCCCGAGAATAAGAAGGCTCGATTTATAGATATCGCCACGCCTTTAACGCCTACTGTTCGCTCTGCTCGCTCTTTTCGTTAAACGGAATTTTTTTCTCGCGACACAACGAAGAAAAGATGTGTTGGTGTTTGTACAGTGAGGGGAATACCTCTACCTTCTCGCCAAGTTTTGAGATAGCACTCACTCTCAAGTAGAGCATGAGGGTTATCTCCTGTCGAAAGGCGTGACTGTGGTTACCCCGCAAAATTATCTTGCAGTAATAAAAGTAGTTGGCATCGGTGGCGGTGGGGTTAATGCAGTTAATCGAATGATTGATGTCGGATTAAAAGGTGTTGAGTTCATTGCCATCAACACTGATGCACAAGCTCTGCTCATGAGTGATGCAGATGTGAAATTAGATATTGGTAGAGCAGTAACTCGCGGTTTAGGTGCAGGCGCTTCTCCCGATGTTGGACGTCAAGCAGCTGCCGATCATGAAGAAGAGATCAAAGAAGTTCTTCGTGGTGCAGATATGGTTTTTGTTACTGCTGGTGAAGGTGGCGGCACAGGCACTGGAGGCGCACCAATCGTGGCGCGAATCGCTAGGGAAGCAGGGGCGCTTACCGTTGGTGTTGTAACGCGTCCATTTACTTTCGAAGGAAAAAGACGAGCTGCGCAAGCAGAAGAGGGCATCTCTGCGCTTCGCAAAGAAGTTGATACGTTAATCGTGATTCCTAACGATCGCTTGCTCTCAATCTCTGATCGAACTATCACCGCATTGGAAGCATTTAAGAGCGCCGATCAAGTTCTACTAGCGGGCGTTCAAGGGATAACTGACCTCATCACTACTCCAGGT
>JBEGVX010000032.1:0-4489 GCA_041178105.1 Actinomycetota bacterium | reverse complement strand
TCATCGAGATTCTTGGGGGACAGCTGATAGATCTGGATTCATCCGAGCACGATAAAGCTGTTGCTCTAGTCTCGCACCTACCTCAATTGATCTCATCGCTACTAGCGAAGCAGCTGAACGGGGGAGAAGAGCGTTGGCTCGACCTCGCTGGCGCTGGCCTGCGCGACACCACTCGAATCGCCGCCTCTGATTCCAAGCTCTGGCGAGAAATCGTGACTGCCAATAGCCAGGCTCTAGCTCCACTTCTTCGCTCTCTCCATAGCGATTTGGGTGCGTTGATCGAATCCATTGAGGATGAGGAAGCGGTTGCCACAGTGATCGCTGAGGGGCAGAAAGGGCGCGCCCGCATTCCCGGAAAACATGGCGGGAAAGCTCGCGAATACACCTATCTTCCAATCGTTATCGAAGATAAACCTGGCCAATTGGCTGCGCTCTTTGAAGAGTGCGCAAAGGCATCGGTTAACGTTGAGGATCTCACAATTGAACATAGCCCCGGGCAATTCACCGGACTCATCACATTGGCGCTTTCAGAAAGTGATGCAGAGACACTGATGTCGCATCTTAAGGAACATGGTTGGAGCGTTCATTCACCAAGGAAGTAAATGCTTAACGTGAATTGCCAATAGAATTAACTAACTAACGATGGGCTGTGAAAATGATTGTTGTAGCGCTAGATGGCCCAAGTGGTTCTGGCAAATCAAGCACATCTAAATCAATTGCCATTCGCGCCGGCTGGAACTATTTAGATACTGGTGCGCTCTATCGAGCAATGACATTTCTTGCATTATCGATAAAGAGCGAAGATCCCAAAGAGATCATCTCAGCCGTCATTGATTCTCCAATCTCCTTTAACTCTGACCCTCGCGACCCTAAAGTTTTTCTCGGCGGCAGAGATATATCAAGTGAGATTCGTTCTCATGAAGTGACAGAGAAAGTTTCAGTCATTAGTGCAATTCCCGAAGTTCGGGCAGAGCTATTAACTCTTCAACGTTCAATCATCAAAAAAGCCGAACGCGGAATAGTTGTCGAAGGTCGCGATATCGGAACCGTTGTGTGCCCAGATGCGGCGTTGAAGATTTATCTCACCGCTGATATTTCAGCACGAGCAAATCGCCGCGATGCAGAGCTAGCAGATCAATCACAAGGGACAGAAGCGGTTGCGCAATCACTTGCAGCTCGTGACGAAATTGATTCGACTCGCACCGTTTCACCGCTCGCAATGGCGACAGATGCTGTTCATATTGATTCGACAGAACTTAACTTAGAAGAGACCGTAGATCGCATTTGGGAGTTGCTCTCACAGCGTTCTTTGCTGGGTCTGCCGATTGTTGCAATTCTTGGCCGACCTAACGTTGGTAAATCAACTCTTATCAATCGTTTCATCGGCCGTCGCGAAGCGATTGTTGAAGATACTCCAGGCGTTACCCGCGATCGCGTTCAGTACGAATGCGAATGGGCCGGACGTCGCTTCATCATCATGGACACTGGTGGTTGGGAATCAAAGCCAGATGGAATTTCGGTACAAGTAAGTGCAAGTGCAGAACTTGCGATGGATGAAGCGGATGTTCTCTGCTTCGTTGTTGATGCACAGGTCGGTGCACTTGATGAAGATGACATCTTGGTGCAGGAACTTCGTAAGGCAAAGAAGCCAACAATTCTGGTAGCGAATAAGGTTGATGGCGACAATGATGAATCAGATGCACATGCGCTCTGGAATATCGGCCTTGGTGAACCACATTTTGTCTCAGCTCTACACGGTCGCGGTAGTGGAGATCTGCTCGACACTATCGTCAAGGAACTTCCTGAAGTTGGCGCCGCACAGGTTCAAGATGGTTATCGCCGCATCGCACTCATTGGTCGCCCGAATGTCGGTAAATCAAGTTTATTCAATGCCCTTGCAGGAGAAAGTCGATCCATCGTTGACGATGTTGCCGGAACAACACGTGATCCAATTGATGAACTCATCGAATTCGGTGGAAGCATTTGGCGTTTCGTTGACACTGCAGGTTTGAAGAAACGCGCAAACCAAGCGAGCGGAACCGATTACTACGCAACACTTCGTACTCAAACAGCGCTCGAACGTTGCGAGTGCGCGGTAATTGTTCTGGATGCATCTGTTCCTATTTCAGAGCAAGACTTGCGAATCATCACCATGGTGGAAGAAGCAGGAAAAGCGATGGTAATCGTGATGAATAAGTGGGATCTTGTCGATGAAGACCGCCGCACTCAGCTCGATAAAGAAATCGAACGCCATCTTGATCAGGTTGAATGGGCGCAAATTGTTAATGTGGCAGCGAAAACCGGTTGGCACCGCGATCGTTTAGCCCCCGCACTTCGCACCGCTATTGATTCGTGGGAACGACGTGTCCCAACCTCAAAGCTCAACTCATTCTTAGGCGCACTCATTGGCGCCACCCCGCCACCAGTTCGCGGCGGCAAGCAGCCTCGCGTGTACTACGCGACCCAGGCAGGAATTGCGCCTCCGAAGTTTGTGGTCTTCTCATCTGGATGGATCGAGGCTTCGTATCGTAGATTTATCGAACGCCGTCTTCGCGAGGAGTTTAAATTCCCAGGAACTCCCGTGCAGGTAGCGATTCGAGTGAAGGAACGAGATAAGGAGCAGTAAGTGCTGACGATTCCCAATGCGCTTACCTTCCTGCGCTTTCTAGGCATTCCACTTTTCATCTATTTTGCGCTCAGCAGGCACTCTGATGGATGGGCAATCATCACCTTGATGGTCGGAGGAGCCACCGATTACTTCGATGGCAAGCTGGCGCGAGCCCTCAACCAAGAGTCTAAATTTGGTGAGATAGCCGATCCGGCGATCGACCGCCTCTATATCGCGGCAACTTTGATTGTTCTCTACATTCGCGATGCGGTTCCATTGTGGCTCATCGCGATTCTCGTCGCTCGAGACCTTTTCATGGCAGGTGTCGCACTTGTACTTCAACTCAAGGGTTATCAACCACTCACAGTGACTTACTTGGGGAAAGCGGCAACCTTCAATCTCCTCTACGCATTTCCATTCTTACTCTTGGCGCTCAGCGAGTCTTGGTATGGAGATGCCGCCTTCATCTTCGGTTGGGCCTTTGCCATCTGGGGAGTAACTCTCTACGTGGGTACCGCCGCTGGATATTTCCGAACCGCTCTAAAGACCATTACAGTTCGACCACACATCATCGAGGGCTAGTAGGAGCGCGCAATGTCAAACATTCCATCAGATCTTCACTACACAAAAGAGCACGAATGGGTTGCACCTACATCTACCGCCCTTCGTCTTCGAATGGGAATTACTGATTACGCACAAGGTGCTCTCGGAGATATCGTCTATGTACAGATGCCAAAGATCGGCGAGGCAGTTGTAGCGGATAAAGTGTGTGGTGAAGTCGAGTCAACAAAGAGCGTTTCAGAAATCTTTGCTCCCGTTACCGGAACAATTGTTGCGATTAATGAAGAGCTTGCAAGCGCTCCGGAACTTATCAACTCAGATCCATATGGCGCTGGATGGTTGGTCGAAATTGAAGTACCAACTGAGCCAACTGGCCTTCTCTCTGCAGCAGAATATGGCGCAATCACCGCCTAAATCTTCAGCTTGATTTATCTTTTTGAACTCTCTAGTGTCACCCTTAAGTTGACGTCCAAAGTCGAGGGCGTAGTTATGGGTAAAGGGGGAGTTTAAGTGCCATCAGCAGATGAAAATCGCGAACTCACCAGCACCCTCCACCTCGGCCTTCGCTCAGTAGTCGGCAATTCCCCAGCTGACCTTGTAAGCGAACTCATCAGCCAAGCTACCCAAGAGGAGCGCGCCATTATTGAGGGCGTTCTCTCGGGCGATAACAACTCCGCGATGGTTTTTATCCATCGTGGAGCGCAGAAAGGTTCGCGATTTCTTGTTACAGCCGATGGCGTAACAATTGGTCGGGCGCCAGAAAGCTCAATCTTTCTCGATGATGTCACCGTTTCACGCAAACATGCATCTATTGCAAAGGCTGGAACCAACTTCACCTTTAGAGATTCTGGAAGTCTTAACGGTTCATACGTCAACAACGAATCTGTCACTGAAAAGGTTTTGGCCTCAGGTGATGAAATACAAATCGGAAAATTCCATCTGCTCTTTATCGGCAGCAAACTAGGGGAGAAGTAAGTTGAGCGTTCCAGCACGTGCTTATCTAAGTATCGGTGAAGTACTCACAAAGTTGCGTGGCGACTTTGCAGATATCACTATCTCAAAGATTCGTTTCCTAGAGTCTGAAGGACTCATCGAACCGCAGCGCACCCCTTCGGGTTATCGCAAGTTCACAACCACAGATTTAGATCGACTCCGCTATGTTCTTCTTGCCCAGCGCGACCAATACCTACCGCTCAAGGTCATCAAGGAGAACCTCGATGCGCTCGACCGTGGTCTTCAGCCAGCAGCGCAAGGTGGAGTACCAACACCACGCCCTACCTTGGGCCTTGCGACAATTGATGGAGAGTTCGCGCCAGCAGC
>JBEGVX010000031.1:0-9174 GCA_041178105.1 Actinomycetota bacterium | reverse complement strand
GATCCGCCCGGTTTGCTCTCTTGAACCGCGCTCTGCGCGAGATTTTGCAGATGCGGCGGAACTAGTGGTCCCAATTCGGCAAGGAGCGCAGAAATTTCATCGGCGCTTGGTGTGCTCTCACCTTTTCCAGCTTTTCCTGCTGCGGCGGATTTCTTTGTTGCCTTCTTTGCGGGCGCCTTCTTCGCTGCGGCGGGTGCATCACCATCAGTTTTTGGGGTTGCGTTGGGGTAGAGATCGCGCACTCGGCGGACAACTGGTGGCTCAAGAGTTGAAGAGGCGGACTTTACGAACTCGCCTAACTCTTGCAATTTGGTGAGGAGAGCTTTGCTCTCTAAGCCGAGCTCTTTAGCAAGCTCATGTACGCGAACCTTAGCCACACTTCTCCTTTAGATATTCCTGCTAGACCAGCTAGCCGGTGGCTAAGCGCGTATCAAACGCGCGTCGCCGCTATTGCCTTCTCATTTCTGTCGAACTTCAGCAGAGCGCGAGAGCTCAATTAATGAAGCGGAATTCTTCATAAGTGCCCTCCCTCTGATTGCTCGTAGATGACGTGCGTGATACGAGCGTTAGCCTACCTCATCAGGGTGGATATCAATCCGCCAGCCCGTCAATCGAGCGGCCAAACGCGCATTTTGGCCATCTTTTCCAATAGCCAATGAGAGCTGGAAGTCGGGCACGACAACCTTTGCCTGCTTCCGCTCAGGGTCAACTACCTCACAACTAATAACACGAGATGGCGCCAATGCAGCTGCGATGAATGCAGTTGGTTCTTCTGACCAATCAACGATATCGATCTTCTCGCCATTGAGTTCATTCATAACTGCTTGCACTCTAGATCCCATAGGTCCAATGCAAGAACCTTTTGGATTTACTCCCGCTCTATGCGCACGCACTGCAATTTTTGTTCGCGCACCAGCTTCGCGAGCTACACCCATAATTTCTACAACACCTGTCACAAGCTCAGGAACTTCAAGTGCGAAGAGTTTCTTAATTAAATTTGGATGCGTTCGCGACAGTACAATCTCAGGACCTTTATTCCCTTGTCGAACATCGACTATCAAAGCTTTAACTCGATCTCCATGAACGAATTTCTCTGTTGGTACCTGTTCTTGCAGTGGAATTTTTCCCTCGACTGGTCCGATATTCACCAAAATCATTTTGCTGTCTCGTCCTTGTTGCACTACTCCAGAAACTAAGTCGCCGATAGTTGTGGAAAATTCTTGAACGATTTCGGCATCTTTAACCTCTCGCAGTTTACCTTTTAACGTTTTGCGAATAACGCCAGTAGCAATCCGTGCAAATTCTGGTGGACCTTCAACAATAATCTCTTCACCTTCAACATTTTTATGTAATGAGACTGCACCACTTTCACGATCAAGGCGTGAATGGACCCCTGGTTCCGCTTCTTGTAATTCGCTGTACCGCTCGTCGATTGCCACTTCAATGTTCTTAATCAATTCTTCGAGCGAGAGACTATTTGCCTCTGCAAGTATCGAAAGTGATGGAATATCGACTGTCATTTGAACTCAATTTCGATATTTGCGTTCTTAATTTCCTTCAAGGCAAATTCTCGCTCGCCCTCTTTTGCTAGGTCTAACGTCACTTTTTCATCTGTTGAATTGATGATACGTCCGGAAATTTTCCCATTGGCCTCGTAAGTGAAAGAGACAAGTCGCCCCGTATTTTTACGCCAGTGGCGAGGCAAAGTGAGGGGGAAATCTACGCCCGGCGATGAAACTTCTAAGGTGAATGGGCGCTCACCCAGCTCAGTTACTGAGTCGAGAGCCTCTGAAATTGGCTTGGTGATAGCGGTGACTTCATCAAGCGAGAGTGGATGATTGCCATCGACGAGAACTCGAATGACTCGATGTTTGCCTGCAGTGGATACTTGCAACGCTTCAAGAAAGAGGCTTTTCGCAGTGATAGCTGGTTCGATTGCGGCTGTAATCGCGCTTTCGACTGAAGTCATGTCGCTCTCCCTATGAAGTTATTGGGAGAAGTCTACAACGATTCGACTTCCTTCAAAATCTCCGCTTTGGCTGCTGCTACGGCAACTTCACTCTTGGACTGGCTCCATCGATTACGGACTTCGATGACTCCATTTGCCAAGCCCTTTCCGACAACAACAATTATGGGAATGCCAATCAGCTCTGCATCTTTGAATTTCACTCCGGCGCTTGGCTCTCTTCGATCATCGACCATGATCCGCAATCCGGCACGCTCTAGCTCTTCGGCAAGTGCAAGTGCGTGTGTAAATGGCTCATCCTCCTTACCGGTTGCGACGATATGGACATCGGCAGGTGATACCTCTCGAGGCCATCTCAGGCCGATCTCATCATGTGTCTGCTCTGCAATTGCAGCAACTGCGCGAGAAATTCCAATTCCGTAAGAGCCCATTGTGACAACTGAGGGTTTGCCATCTTTATCTAAAACAGTGAGGTCAAGGCTCTTTGCATATTTACGACCGAGCTGGAAGATGTGGCCAATTTCGATAGCTCTATCAATGATGACAGGGGTATCACATTTTGGACAAAGATCACCTGCGCGCACTTCGGCCGCCTCGACATAGTGATCGATGATGAAATCACGACCTTCAGTTACATAGCGAGCATGTTTATTGGGTTGATTAGCACCGGTAATCCAATGTGATCCTTTTTGAATTCGCGGGTCGGCATAGAGGGTGATGCCAAATTTTTTAGCATCCTGTGGGCCAACATAACCTTTAACAAACTCGCCTCGCTTGGCAAAGTCTTCATCTTCAAAAAGTCGTAATTCCGTAACGCCCGAGAGATTTGCTTGTAGCCGCTTGAGGTCAACCTCGCGATCTCCTGGCACAAGTACGCAGATTGCATTTCCATCTGCCATCAACAGAATATTTTTCAAAGTATTGGCTGCAGTTATACCTGCTTGATACTTTCCATTCATCACGCCAACTAACGAATCGATAGTTGGCGTATTCGGAGTATCAAGGATTTCTATAGCGGGCGGAGTTTCAATTTTTTGCTCTAGAACTTTGGTCGACATAGCTTCTACATTTGCTGCAAACCCACAGGAAGGGCAGAGCACATAAGTATCTTCACCCGTATCGCAAGGAGCAAGGAACTCTTCAGAAGCCGAACCTCCCATTGCGCCTGACATTGCAGAGACAATTGAGTATTTCAAACCGAGTCGATCAAATGTTTTTATATATGCGGCTCGATGTGCATCATAAGAGCTTTGTAGGCCGGCGTCGTCTACATCGAACGAGTAAGAATCCTTCATGACAAATTCGCGACCGCGAATAATTCCACTGCGCGGCCTAGTTTCATCGCGATACTTAGTCTGAATTTGGTAAATAGTTAGTGGCAAGTCCTTGTATGACGAGTACTCACCTTTGACCATCAAAGTGAACATCTCTTCGTGCGTTGGCCCTAAAAGATAATCGCCGCCGCGGCGATCTTTGAGTCGAAAGAGATCTGGGCCGTATTCATTCCAGCGATTGGTCGCCTCGTATGGCTCTTTAGGAAGTAGCGCGGGAAAATGAACCTCTTGGAAACCGGCGGCATTCATCTCTTCACGGACAATTCGTTCGATGTTTCGCAAAGTGATATAGCCAAGTGGAAGCCAGGAGTAGATTCCCGCAGCGATTCTCCTGATGTATCCAGCGCGCACCAATAATTTATGGCTAGCAACCTCTGCATCGGCAGGGTCATCCCGGAGCGTGCGGAGAAAGAGCGAGGACATCCTCAAAATCGACATAGGTGGGAGCCTACTTCAGAGAAATATTGAGGTGAACGTTCCCACCTCGACGAAACCCACTTTTTTATAGCTTGCGCGAGCGGCGTAATTGAAGTCATTGACGTATAACGAGGCTATCGGCGCGAAATTCTTAGAGAGACGAACCACGCTTGCCATCCCGTGCGAGCCAATACCTTGGCCTCGATATTCAGGAGCGACCCAGACGCCGTGAATTTGAAGTGCGCCAGCTCCAATTGCACCGATATCCGCTTTAAAGAGAATTTGGTCTCCGTGACGGCGAATGTATGTCCGTCCCATTGATATCAATTCAACCGCGCGCGCTCGAAAGTCACTGGGATGTGGCGCCTCTCCCACCTCACCTATAAACATCGATGTTCCCGCAGCAATCACTAAATCTAATTCATCCCCTTTCGCTACCCGCACTAACGGATCAGAGGTCAGTAGTGGCTCCTCTCGAAGAGAGAGGAGTGGTTGACGCTGTCTTACTAACCGAAGCGCAGGCGCGCTCTGCTCAATAAGTTCCCAGAGCGGAAATACCACCGCGCTCTCACCAACGATTGAAGAGAATTTCATTTGCCGAGATTTCAGGTAATCAGCTGTCGCAAAGAGAGCTTGTCGACTTGTAAAACTTGGAATCAAGTTCGTTCCAATATATGTCACGCCCTCAACGACGCCATTATTTCGATATACAACAGCCTCACTCGAAGAACGTTCGTGAAGCGCTGCCAAACGCGATGCCAGAAACGAATGAACTTCTGGTCTCTGATGAAGGTAAAAAGTTATATCGCTACTTAATTGCGAAGTTCTAAGTGTCTCTAACACTGAAATTGCTTATCGAACTTCGACGACGGGAGCTCCCGAGCTCTCCATCTCTTCGGCAAGGCGCATTGCCTCTTCGATGAGAACTTCAACAATCTGTGCTTCAGGAACCGTCTTAATTACTTCACCTTTGACAAATATCTGGCCTTTTCCATTTCCGGAGGCCACACCAAGATCTGCTTCACGCGCTTCGCCTGGTCCATTGACCACACATCCCATAACCGCCACGCGAAGTGGAACGGTCATCCCCTCCAAGCCTGCTTGGACTTTTTCGGCCAAGGTATACACATCAACTTGAGCGCGGCCACATGAAGGGCAGGACACAATCTCAAGTTTGCGTTGGCGCAAGTTGAGTGATTCCAAAATAGAGATTCCCACCTTGACCTCTTCGACAGGTGGCGCAGATAGTGAGACGCGAATGGTGTCACCAATTCCCTCAGCGAGAAGAATTCCAAATGCGACAGCAGATTTAATTGTTCCTTGAAAGAGCGGACCAGCTTCAGTAACGCCTAAATGAAGTGGATAGTCGCATCTACTTGCAAGGAGGCGGTACGCCTGAACCATCGTCACAGGATCGTGATGTTTTACCGAAATTTTGATGTCAGTGAAACCGTGCTCTTCGAATAATGAACATTCCCAGAGCGCAGATTCAACCAGCGCTTCTGGAGTCGCCTTGCCGTACTTTTTCAAGAGACGTGGATCGAGCGAACCCGCATTGACTCCAATACGAATGGGAATACCTGCATCGCCAGCAGCTTTCGCAACCTCTTTAACTTTGTCATCAAATTGTTTGATATTTCCAGGGTTAACGCGAACGCCTGCGCATCCCGCATCTATTGCAGCAAAAATATATTTTGGTTGGAAGTGGATATCAGCAACGACGGGAATTTGAGATTTCTTTGCAATAGCGGCGAGCGCATCTGCATCATCTTGACTAGGGACGGCAACGCGAACTATTTGACATCCCGACGCAGTGAGTTCTGCTATCTGCTGCAGCGTTGAATTGACGTCGGCAGTTAGCGTTGTCGCCATAGATTGCACGCTCACCGGCGCGCCACCACCCACAAGAACCGAGCCGAGTTTGATCTGTCGCGAGGTGCGACGTGGAGCAAGTGGGGCGGGAAGCGGAGCCGGCATTCCGAGATCGACCATGGCTCTATCTTGCCGTAGAAGGGGAAATTCTGCCTACCGTTTCTTGATTATTGATTGAGTCGTATTGGGTTCACGATGTCGGCAAAGAGGAGCAGGATGGAGAGCGTTGCCAGCACCGCAATCACCACCAGCGTGATTGGCATTAATTTCGTCACATCGAATGGCGGTGGTGGTGGAAGGCCACGTCTTTTGGCCCGCGAACGTCGGTATCCATCAAAGAGCGCCACAGCCATATGTCCACCATCGAGTGGAAGTAATGGGATGAGATTAAATATTCCAACGAAGATATTTAGGCTTGCAATAATTAAGAGGAAGAATCCGATCTTCTCGCTAAGTGAGCCGCTCGTACTTGATGCTGCTTCGCCACTTACTCGGGCAACGCCCACCACACCCACTAAACCCTCAGGGTCGCGCTCGTCGCCAGCAAAGGTTGCGCCAAAGAGCGCAGGTATTTTGCTGGGAAGCGCAATCAACGCTCGAAGGCTACCCGTTGCGATATTAGCTCCCTCGCGGAGCGATGCGGCGACGGCGGAGTGAAGTGGATACCTTTTGTTCTCTCGTTCGCTCAATACTCCGATGATTCCAAAACTTTTCGCTCCGCTCTGGTAGCGGGTTGGTGTCACGGGGATATCTAACGTCTCGCCATCGCGAGCGATGGTAAAAATTAACTCTCGCTCTGCACCTGCTCGGATTGCTGAACCAACCTCACTCCATGAAGTAATTTGCGCGCCATCTATAGCTTGAATTTCGTCGCCAGCTTTCAACCCTGCAGTAAAGGCGGGCGCAGGGCGATCGCTATTTGTGCATGGCGCAGAACTCTCTTTGATACAAGGGAGCACTTCACCAAGTCGGGTTGACTCTCGAGGCACACCGACGGCAGCGAAGAAGAGCGTGAGTATTAGTAAGGCAAGGATAAAGTGGAGAAAAGATCCTGCACCGAGGACAACCAGTCGCTTTGGCACGCTCGCTCGATAGAAGGCCCGCCCAGAATCCTCTTCTGCGATCGGTTCAACAGGAGTCATGCCTGTGATTCTGCAATAACCGCCAGCAGGAATTGCTTTGATCCCGAATTCGGTCTCGCCTCGCCTCATCGACCAGATTCGTGGCCCAAAACCAAGGAAGAACTCCGTCACTTTCATGCCATATTTACGAGCAGTTATGAAATGGCCCCACTCATGGATCATGACCGAAAGGAGCATCGCAACAACGAAGGCAAGTACGCCAATTACTCCAGTGATCCCGGCAACCCCTGAACTACTCACGGTTACGCCCTGCCATTCTCTGTATTCAATGTACTCGGTGTACCCAGTTGCGCGATTCTTTCCCGCGCCGCATGTCGCGCATTCTCTTCGACCGCGCTGACATCATCAACATCGCGAAGAGTATCGCTCACTTCCCCACCGATTCGCGTGAGAACTTCATCAATAATCTCGACGATATCGGTAAAGGAAATTCTCCCCGAAATGAAAGCGGCTACCGCCTCTTCGTTTGCAGCATTAAATGCAGCAGGAGCTCCCCCGCCCACTTCGCCGCATCGTCGCGCAAGATCGATAGCTGGAAAGCGCAGATTATCTACTGGGCGAAATTCCCACTGCTGGCTTCTACTCCAATCTATTGGTGCAATTGCTCCGGCAATTCGGTGCGGCCAGTCAAGGGCGAGTGAAATCGGAAGAGTCATGTTTGGTGGGCTTGCTTGCGCGATTACTGAACCATCAAAGAATTCGACCATCGAATGGACAATCGATTGTGGATGAATGACTGCATCAATTTTTTTATAGGGCAGATTAAATAAATAGTGCGCCTCAATAATCTCTAACCCTTTATTGACAAGTGTCGCTGAGTTGATGGTAACGACCGGCCCCATATTCCACGTTGGGTGATTGAGCGCCTCATCGACGGTGACCTCTCCAAGATCGCTTCGCTCCCTAAATGGTCCACCGCTGGCGGTGAGTATGACTCGCGAAACTTCATCATGAACTCCACTACGAAGGGCCTGCGCGAGCGCTGAATGTTCGGAATCGACTGGAATCAATTGCCCAGGTTTTGCCGCGTTAACAACAAGTGATCCACCAGCAACGAGAGATTCCTTATTGGCGAGCGCTAACGAGTTTCCTACTGCGAGCGCTGCAAGAGTTGGTCGCAATCCGATGGATCCGGTGATTGCATTGAGAGTGACATCGGCTGGGATCGCAGCAATCTCTTCGGCAGCAAACTCCCCAACAATTACTTGAACGCCAGGTAGCGCTTCTCGCAAGAGCGCTTGATCGCCACGCGCGCAACCAACAACCGATACGCCAAAACGCTTCGCTTGTTCGATAAGAAGTGGGATATTCCCGCCGCCAGCAGCAAGAGCGGTAACGTCAAACCTTTCACGCTCGGCATCAATAAGGGCGAGCGCTTGGATGCCAATCGAGCCAGTCGAGCCCAAGATCACGACGGAACGTAGACTAGAGGCCATGGGGCTATCCTCTCAGAAAGAGCTAATTCTTGGCTTGGATCTGGGCACCTCGTCGCTCAAAGGAATCTTCTGCTCCGACTCGGGCGAAATCATCGCTAAATATGAGGTTCCAATCGCGCTCCGTCGCAATGGCGATTGCGTCGAACAAGATGGCCAGGCATATCTTGCGGCGCTCCAAGAATTTGTTGGCGCATGCACACGCCATCCAGTGCAGAAAAATCTACTGGCGCGAGTGGTTGCGATTGGTTTATCAGGACATACCCCATCGTTAATAGGTATCGACAAGAGTGGTGAACCAACTTTTCCGGTGCTGATTTGGCAAGACAATCGAGCTAGTCAAGAGGCGACCATCTTAAGTGAAAAGTTTGGGGATCCCAGTCTTCTCGTTGGCACTTCCCTTCCCTGGACGCCATCTGGCACCGCTGCGAAAGCAATGTGGGTTGCGCGTAATTACCCCGACCGTGATGCGATTGCGCGGACTCGGTGGTTACTTCAACCAAAAGATTTTTTAGGTTTTCATTTAACTGGTGCCGCGCTCTCTGACCCATGGTCAACTAAGGGCTTATGTAATGTTCGTACTGGTGCGACGCTCACTGATTTGCTTACCTTTGCAGGGTGGGATTCACGGGTTGTTCCGCAGTTACTTGAAGGGCTCAGCAGCAGAGGTAAGACAACTGCCGATTGTGAAACGAGATTCGGAATTCCCAAGGGGATTCCAGTAAGTGTGGGCTGGTCCGATGCGATGTGTGGAATGCTCGCATTGGGTGTATTTAACAAACCACTCTCATTCATCATTACTGGCACTTCAGCAATCGTGGGTACTTCTACCGCAAGCGAACCAATGAGTGATCAGCCGCTTTATCTAATTCCACATGGCTCCGCACCTTACCCAGTTGTCTTTGGCCCAACTCAAATGAGTGGCGGTTCCATATCTTGGGCAGCAAATCTTTTCTCTATCACCGAATCAGAATTAGTTGAACGTGGCGATAGTGATGAGAGTGCAAACG
>JBEGVX010000030.1:0-7293 GCA_041178105.1 Actinomycetota bacterium | reverse complement strand
GACGTATCGAGTTCTGCGACACGTCCAGTTTCTTGAAGTATGTCAATTTCAATGACATCACCTGCTGCAAGTCGTGCAGATTTATCGACGCGCTTTCCATTTACAAAAATATCTCCACGTTCGGCAGCGGCAGCCACCATCGTGCGCGAAAGGCCAAGTGCGCGAGCGAGCGCAGCATCAACTCGTTCACCATCGAGCCCCTCTGGAATTTCCAAAGTTCTACTCTGTTTAAAACTCTGAGGTGACTGGCCTGACTCACTCATTCTGCACCGCCACGAAAAGTACTGCCGCGCCATGAGAGCGCTGCCATTATGAGAACCGACAGCACGATCGCAGCGTCGGCAATATTAAAGAGCGCCCAATTTGGTAATCCAATCCAATCAACTACGTGGCCTCGAAACGGTCCTGGATCTCGGAAAATTCGGTCACTCACATTTCCCAGGACGCCACCAATCAGCCCGCCCCATGGAAAGCTCCAGGCCCGCACTGATACCTGTGGTGTGCGAATAAATAAATAGAAGAGGACGACAATGCTTATTAAAGTCAGCGCAAAAGTTGCACCCGTAAATGAGCTAAACGCTGCACCTGGATTTCGGGCGAACTCCCACCTCAAGATTCCTCCGATGATGTAGCGCGCCGGACGACCTTCAAGCGATGCAACTGCCCAAATTTTCGTGATGAGGTCTAGCAGATAAACAGCGAGCGCAATGCTGAAAATAATCCGCCAGTGTGAAGTGCGAATTAGCGTCGCTCCTCTTTCTGTTTACAGAGCATGCAAAGCGTCGCCCGAGGAAATACCTGAAGGCGCGCTTTTCCGATTGGATTGCCACAGAGTTCACACTTGGTATAGCTACCAGCTGCTATTCGCGCTAGCGCTAATTCGGTTTGCAAGACTAGATCTTGCGCGTTGTACACAAGTGAAAGTTCGTGTTCTCTCTCAAAGGTCTTAGTTCCAGCATCAGCTTGATCATCGCCAGCGCCATCTGATGAGTCTTGCAACAACTCTGCAGCCTGCGCCTCTGCCGAGGCCAACTCCTGTTTGTAAGTTGCGAGATCTTTTGTTAAGCGAGCTTTCATCTCTTTGAGCTCATCTTTGCTCCACGGATTTTCTGCTCCCGAAACAATTAGAGGTGTAGGAATGTCGCGCAGCGGCTTGAGAGCATGCTTACTCTTCCGTTCAATCTTGGGTGGTGGTGGTAGTAGTAGACGTCGCTGAAAGCCATCGTTTGGAGTGTTTGCGCCACTGGAGCTGGTCGAGGTTGTAGTGGAGCTGGCTTTTGCGGCGATTGGAGCGGCGCTTGCTTTTGTGGGAGTTGCTGCCGTCGTTGATGTTGCTGGAGCAGCTTTCTTTGGAAAGGGACGACCCTTGAGCGCTCCATTAGTATTAGGGGTGTTAGTGGTATTGCTGGTCTTGGTGGTTTTCTTTACAGGTTTAGCAGGAGCCTTCTTGAGAGATTTTGCTGGTTTGGCTGGTTTGACTGCTGGCTTCGCAGGTTTTTTGGCAGATTTAGCGGGCGCCTTTTTAGCTGGAGCTTTCTTTGCAGGTGCCTTTTTTGCAGGTGCCTTTTTTGATGGAGCTTTCTTCGATTGAGCCTTTTTCGCAGGTGCCATGGCCGAGAAGGGTAGCCCCTTTTTATCGAAATTTCGCACTCTGAGAGCGCTAAACTTCACCTCATCCTCAAGGAACGACACGGCTTTGGGGAGCTGCGCCAGTATCGAGGCCATCACCTCGAGAGCAGGTCGGAAGAAATGCTCGTTTGGCTATCGCCCGCATGAGCAGAGTAGAACTGAAAGGTGTCAAAGCGATCTCAATGCGAAAGTCGCACTGAGATAAAGCAGGTGGTACCGCGGCTTACAACAAGTCGTCCTGCTCTGTGAAATCAATAGCAAATTATTGAATTCACGAGATGAGCCAGGAGCGCACCGCAGATGAATCCACCGAATAACTCTCGCACCTACGACGCCTTACCTACCCATGTAGATCTTCCGGCGATGGAACGCGAGATTCTTCAATTCTGGAAGAGCGCGCAAATTTTCGATAAAAGTATCGCGGCACGTAATGTCGTAGGTGCGCAGCAATGGAGTTTTTATGAGGGCCCTCCAACAGCTAATGGTCTGCCTGGTACCCATCACATTGAGGCGCGAGTATTTAAGGATCTCTTTCCACGATTTCACACAATGAAAGGCAAGTACGTACCAAGACGTGCTGGGTGGGATTGCCACGGTCTTCCAGTCGAACTTGCCGTGGAGAAAGAGCTTGACTTTACCGGAAAGCAAGATATTGAAAAGTATGGCGTTGCAGAGTTCAACAAGAGATGTCGCGATTCGGTATTGCGCCATGTGGATGCATTTACTGAAATGACTGAGCGAATGGGATTTTGGGTTGACTTCGACAAAGCCTATTGGACTATGTCGAGTGAATATGTCGAGAGCGTCTGGTGGTCTTTGGCCCAAATTTGGAAGAAAGGCCTACTCGTTCAAGATCATCGCGTTGCACCATACTGCCCTCGATGTGGCACTGGTCTGTCAGATCATGAACTGGCACAGGGGTATGAAAACATCACCGACCCATCGGTTTACGTCAAGTTTCCCATCACATCAGGTCCACTAAAAGAGGTTGGCGCATCGTTCTTGGTCTGGACGACAACCCCGTGGACACTCGTCTCCAATACAGCAATTGCCGTTCATCCTGAAGTTACCTATGTGTTGGCCGAAAGTGAGAACGAGAAGCTCATCGTTGCAGAAGATCTTCTTAATTCACTTGGCGAGGGTTTTTCTGTTACAAAAAAGATGTCTGGCAAAGATTTAGAGCACACGACATATCGTAGACCTTTTGATTGGGTTGAGATTCCAGATGCACATTTCGTAGTTCTCGCCGAATATGTAACAACAACTGATGGCACGGGATTAGTTCATCAATCCCCCGCCTTTGGTGCAGACGATCTTCAGGTCTGTCGAAAATATAACCTTCCCGTTGTTAATCCGATTTTGGGCGATGGTACTTTCGAAAAAACTCTCCCCCTCGTTGCTGGAATGTTCTTCAAAGAAGCCGATAAGCCCTTAGTGAAAGAATTGAAAGCACATGGACTTCTCTTCAAACAACAGAACTACGACCACTCCTACCCACACTGCTGGCGATGCCACACTCCACTGATGTACTACGCCCAACCGTCCTGGTACATCCGCACTACTGCCATCAAAGAGGCGCTGCTTCGCGAAAATGAAAAAACTGATTGGCACCCAAGCACAATTAAGACTGGGCGATATGGGGATTGGCTCGAGAACAACATCGACTGGGCGCTTTCGCGCAATAGGTACTGGGGAACTCCGCTTCCTATTTGGCGCTGCGAAAACGGGCACATGATCTGCGTTGAATCATTGGCCGATCTCTCCGCACGCACTGGTAAGGACTATTCCCAACTTGATCCGCATCGCCCGTACGTAGATGAGGTACTTATCGAGTGTTCTGAGTGCGGTGACCGTGGGGTGCAGATGACGCGAGTGCCCGAGGTCATCGATTGCTGGTACGACTCTGGCGCTATGCCCTTTGCACAACTTGGCTATCCACATAAGCAAGGTTCACACGAGGAGCTCGCTGCCACCTATCCAGCTGATTTCATCTGCGAAGCAATCGATCAAACTCGAGGTTGGTTTTACACCCTGATGACTATCGGCACGCTTGTCTTCGATCAATCTTCCTACAAGACCGTGCTCTGTCTTGGACATATTCTCGATAAAGATGGTCGAAAGATGAGTAAGCATCTAGGAAATGTTTTGGAGCCAATCCCGCTCATGGATCGCCATGGGGCAGATGCCGTCCGATGGTTCATGTTGGCAGCCGGTTCACCTTGGTCAGCACGTCGAGTGGGTCACGACGCAATTAGCGAAGTAATCCGCAAATCTCTGCTCACCTATTGGAATACCGTCTCCTTCCTTACTCTCTATGGAAGCGTGGCAAATTTTGCTCCCACCGGAACGCTCAACCTCACCCACTCGCTTGACCGTTGGATTGTCGCTGAACTCAATCAAACGATCGCCACCGTCGATGGCGCACTTAACAACTTCGATTCACAAGAGGCAGGGCGTGCGCTCGCGCATTTCATTGATGATCTCTCTAATTGGTATGTCCGGCGCTCTCGTCGGAGATTCTGGGATGGAGAGGTAGATGCGCTAGAAACGCTCCATCATTGTGTTGAGAAACTCACCCTGCTTATGGCGCCAATGGTTCCGTTCATATCCGAGCAGGTATGGCAGAAGGCGCTTCGTCCCGTGGATGGTGCCCTTCCTGAATCAGTTCATCTAGCAGATTTTCCTCTTTCGAATGAGAAGTTAATTGACCAAGCTTTAATGAACAAAGTCGCGACCACAAGAAGAATCGTTGAATTGGGAAGAGCTGCACGTGCAACTTCACAGGTAAAAATCAGGCAGCCTTTGGGTAGAGCTCTCGTTGCTGGTTACTCGCTCCTGGATAAAGAGTTGCAAGAGCAAATTGCCGATGAATTAAACGTCCATCGCATCGAAGATATCTCGCAAGTGGGCAGTGAACTGGTGACCTATGCAGTTAAAGCAAACTTCCGCACTCTGGGAATCCGCTACGGTGCAGCGGTACAGGAGGCGGCAAAGGCTATCACTGCCTCAGAGCCTGGCGAACTCGTTCGCGCAGTGCGTAGCGCTGGCACCGTGACAATTGCTCAATTCGAAATTTCTGCTGAAGATCTTGTCATTACTGAGACGCCAAAATCTGGTTGGGCTGTTGCAACCCATGATGGTGAATCTGTAGCGCTGGATTTAGAGCTAAATCCTGAATTGATTACTGAGGGATTTATCAGAGAAATCATCCGGGTGATTCAGGAGGAGCGTAAGCAGAGCGGCTTACACGTCTCGGATCGGATTCACATCGCTTGGAATGGCGATGAAGAGATAGTTCGCGCCTTCAATTCTGGTGGCGAACAAATTGCGCAAGAAGTTTTAGCGCTCGCTATTTCACGCGATGAAAAGCTCGCTTTACCCAATTCAGTTGGAGATGATGAGCAACTACCTATCGCGATAAAAATAACGAAAGCCTAGAACTTTAACTACCTACTAGAGCGCTAGGGCAAATTGTCTGAGTAGCGAGGCGAGCAAGAAGACTGCAATATATGCGAGGTCGAAACTCACTGCGCCCATTCGGATTGGCGGAATAAACCTTCGCGCAAAATTAAGCGGTGGATCGGTAATCGCATAAATCAGCTCAACCAGCGCTAGAACAATCCCCTTGGGACGCCAGTTTCGAGCAAACATTCGCGCATAATCGATAATCAATCTGCCGATGAGCAGATAGATGAATAGCTGCAGAATGGTGGCGAGTAATGCACCGAAGGCGCTCATGAAGTGAAATCAGCTCTGATTGAAGAAACTTGCTTCTGCTGCAGCAAACTTATCTTCGGCACTTACCTTCACATTTGGAGGTGAGAGTAGGAAGACCTTCGCCGTGACACGTTCGATGGAACCACGATGGCCAAAAACTAAACCTGCTGCAAAATCCACTAAGCGCTTAGCGTCTGCATCATCCATGTCAGTGAGATTCATAATAACTGGAGTGTGATCGCGGTAGTGCTCACCAATCGTGCGCGCATCGTTATAGCTATGCGGATGGAGCGTGACGATGCGATCAACAACGGGCTCTTCTTTGTAGACAGGCGTCACCGTCTCGACTGCACGAAATCGTGGCGTCGGCTCAAGTGGCGCTTCTACACGCTCTGAGCGGGATGAAAAGAATCTACTTCCGCCACTCTTTGTTTCGCTCTTTGCCTCAGGGGCAACAGGAGTTACCGGCGAGCGACGTGAAGTTGGTGGAACTGGTGCAACCGGCGCGATAGCCTCGTCACTTCCATCGTCCACGAGGCCGAGATAGAGCGCGACTTTACGAAGAGGGCTAGACATAATTACTAAATGTAGACCCCAAGTCAGCGGGAACCCAGTATTGACGAGCCAATCCGCAGATGTGTCGCACCGCAAGAGATAGCCGGAAGAAAATCTCCGCTCATACCTGCAGAAATCTTCTCCAACGCCGGGAAATGCTCCTTTAACTGAGCGAAAACCCTCTGCAGCTCTCTGAAGGCGACATCAGGCTCCTCCCCTAATGGAGCTACCCCCATCAAGCCCGTGATGGAAATCCCAGATAGCAACCCTGCGCCTTGCTCTGCCTCCACGTAGCTCAGGAGTTCCTGCGCACCAATTAGATCAATGCCTCCTCTGCCCACTCGGAACTCTCGATCTAATGAAATTTGAATCAAACATTGGAGCGAGCGCCGATTTTTATTTGCAGAGTCTGAGAGCCCCTTGAGATATTTCTGATCATCAATCGAATGGACCAGGTGCGCCCATGAACCAATCGATGGAAGCTTATTTCTCTGCAACTGTCCCTGAAAGTGCCATCGAATATCGCTGTAGTCGCGATCAGTCGCACTCGCAAAATGTTCAACCTTCGCGCTCGCTTCTTGCTCTCGATTTTCGCCAAAATCACGAATACCCAGTTCATAAAGAATTTTCATGTCACTGACGGGAAAGTTCTTTGTCACAACGACAAGGGTGATTTCCGATCGCTTTCTCCCGGCAGCAACGACCGCATCGCCAATCTGCGCCTCAACGCTCGCTAAGTTCTGAGCTATCTCGCTCTCACGATTCATTGAATACAACCCCAGCCTGTCTTCCAGTGACCTGCTCGCGTCGATACGAGAAGTGCTCATGGCTCTCGAAAGTGCAGACTCCATTCCATGTCGCTTCTTTGACTTGATCGGGCGCCAAGCCATCGATAATCGAGAGAATCGAGCGCGGGATATCTAAAGTACTTCGATCTTCATTATTGGATGTGGACCGAGTTGAATGCCTGACCACAAATCCTTGGGACCGTGCGCGCTCTGCAAGATCATCGCTAATCTCGTAACAGTTACCACAAATGGTTGGCCCGATCAGCGCTGTAAAACTCTCTCCATCCATGAGGGCGACCGCCTTCTCCACAATGCCACCAAATAATCCCCGCCACCCCACATGAATTGCAGCAACTTTTCGCGAACCCATCAGCAGTAAGGGAGCGCAATCAGCAACGAGTACCGCAAGACCAACGTCAGGTAATTGGGTAATCAGCCCATCGCATTCGAAAATAGATCCTGGCGCCACAGACTTATCGATTTCAACAATTGTGGTGCCGTGTACTTGATTCATGAAGAAGAGTTGCTGATAAGAAATTCCTAGCGACTGCGCCAGCGCAATCCGATTGGCAGCAACGCGTTCGGGATCATCTCCAACATGTGT
>JBEGVX010000029.1:0-6905 GCA_041178105.1 Actinomycetota bacterium | reverse complement strand
AGATATCACGTTAACGACTTTCCTTTTAGTCGCTATTTGGTTTCTTATCGATCGAAGATTCTCACTCGCTGGAATTTTCTTTGGCTTAGCCCTTGGCACAAAATGGAGCGCCATCTTTTACATTCTTCTCTTCACACTCTATTTTGTTATTAAAGAAATTCGAGAAAGCGACGATAAAGTTAATCGAAAAGATCTCCTATGGTTAATTGCTATTAGGAAAGTTCAGTTGCTTCTTGTTCCCCTAATTGTTTATCTCCTGAGTTGGATTGGTTGGTTTCTCTCCCCACGTGGCTGGAGCCGGTCTTGGTCGGCTGATAACGGCGGTGAATTTCTCACTTCGATACGTTCCTTTTTTCATTACCAATTTGAAATTCTCAACTTTCACAAAGATTTAGATTCTGGCCATAATTACCGTTCATCTACTTGGCAGTGGCTACTACAAATTCGCCCAACCTCTTTCTACTACGAATCACCTAAGTGTGGCGCCAGCAATTGCTCTCAAGAGGTTCTTGCAATAGGTACTCCGCTGCTCTGGTGGAGTGGCGCGTTATCGCTCATCTTTCTTCTTATTCTTTGGATAAGGATGCGAAACCATGCGCTCATTCTTCTCGGAGTTGCTGCCGGCTGGTTGCCATGGTTTGCCTTTCCAGAGCGAACGACGTTCTCCTTTTATTCCATAGTTTTTCAACCATGGCTCATCCTCGCTCTTGTGGCGGCGATAAAAGAGATAAATGAAAGGCTCCCCGAGCGCATTCCTCGAAGAACTCGGAAAGCTTGGCTGGCCCTCTTCATCGGCTCGATTGGAGCAAACTTCATTTATCACTCGCCAATTTTTCTTGCATTTACCGTTTCATACGATTACTGGCGTAGTTTGATGTGGCTACAGTCTTGGATTTAGAACTGCCCGTAGGTAGCGACTAACCGTTTGACGCTTTGCGATCCTCTTCTTGGTCAAAAACCTTCTCAAACGAGTTTTCAATTTGTTCAATCTCTGTTTCATAATGGGTATTTGTCTGCTCAGTAATGTTCCGTCCGACAACGGGGCGAGCGGGCGCTTTAGGCGCATTTACATAAGTAGGTAGCGGCATATCACTTGGCTGCCAAGTGTCATTAGGAATTACAGTTACTGTGCGCGAGTGATTAATAGGAATCCATTGGCTTGTTTGGCCCTCTGGAGTTCGATAAGTGATCTCAGAAAAATTAAAACTTGACCCTTTACTTCGCATCGTAGCGGCACGACGTCGACGACGAACATCATCTTGAACTTTCTGACGACGAACATGTACGACGAAAATAACCAAGAGCGATAGCGGAAGTAATAAAGATTTGAATGGCACGGCATTTGCGAAAGCTGCAATGATTGTTGCGAAGAAAAAAATAATTAAAGTGACAAGTGAGATCTGTCGCTTCCGAAGAGTTTGCGCCTCACGCTCTGCTATTTCAGCTCGAGTCATATAAGTGTTCGGTGATGAGCCAATCGAAACAACGTGCATAGCGCTTCGATATCGCTCGAGACTTTTACTCTCGGAAACCTCATCATGAGAGCGGAGCCAACGAGGCAAAAAGTATGCAACCCAGAGCGCGATGACGGCGAAGTAAATTAAACCTGAGCTCATGATGAGGCAAGAATAGAAGGCCAGCGCTTAGAAATAAGGGATATCGAACGCGCTTAATCTCGTGTTGCTACGAAGCAGATATGGTCACGCCAATCGCCATCAATGTGAAGGTACTTCGAGCGCTTTCCCTCTAATTCGAATCCTGCTTTCATCGCTACACGTATCGATGGTTGATTCTCAGGACGAATATTGATTTCGATCCGATGTAATCGCAGGTCATCAAAGGCATGATTTCGAAGGAGGGTAACTGCTCGGGTGACAATTCCTTGGTTGGAAAACTTCTCGATTACCCAGTATCCGATGAAGGCGCTTCGAGATGGACCGTAGGCAATCCCGCCTAGGGCGATAAATCCCACCCGCTCCTGGCCAAGCATGATGATGAGATTTTCCGATCGACCCCATCGGGCATCTTTCTTTAGAGAGCGAACCATCTTCCAGAACCTGGGCGGCTCCCCCGATCCTTCCGGGTAGCTCACCTCCCAAGGTTTGAGCCAGGCTCGATTCTCGGTGTGGACGCTTTCCCACCACTTGCGATCTCGATATTGAATTGGACGTAGTCGAATTACGCCATCGGAAAGTTCCACTTACTCAGCTCGTCTATCAAAGAGAATTACCGCTACCTCACTGCCACCTTTCAGAACAGCGCTCTTTTCATCAATCACAATCAAACCATTTGCATCGCCTCGTTCGTTAGGTGCAATCGGCGTAGCTCGCAGAACTTCATTCTCATGACTTATCAGCGCTTCATAAAAAGAGCGAAGCCCTGGTGTACTGGAAATCTCTCCAACTAACGTCGCGCTCAATAGACGGTGTGAAAGATTTTTTCGTCCAAGCATCTGTCGAATCATCGGGCGAACGAATAGCTCGAAAGCCATGTAAGCGCCTTTCGAATCTGAGGGCAGAGTGATGACTGGGGTACGGTCTGGTCCAATAAGGCCGTAGCTATGGTGGCCGTGCGGTTCCATTTCAACCTCTCGTTCATGAATTTCGCCAAGCGAATTGAGGGACTGGCGCATCATTTCAACTGAGCGTGGACCACTAGTGATGACGACCAAATCTGCTCGGACCAATTGATCTTCGATGAGATCGGTTAACTCTTGGGTCGTGTCGGGAATGGTGTGGACTCGATAACCGATTGCCTCAACCTCACGAACCGCTGTCGTGAGTAGCCAAGAGTTTGCTTCATAAGAATGTTGCTCATCGATGAGATGGCCAGGCTCGGTAAGGTCTTCGCCTGCAGAGATCACCACCACTCGCGGATGGGGTCTGGTTGGTAGGTGATCTAAACCAATTGACGCAGCGAGTCCAATATGGGTTGATCGAATTCTTCTGCCTGCACGGAGTACTAAACGATCTCCAGCGTAGACATCGCTGGCTAGCGTCGCACCGTGCGCGTCTAATAAAGGCATATCAAGTGGCGCTAATGGATGCGCGATAGCGAGGACCTCCTGTAAATAATTGTCTACGCTAACCATCGAGCCCTCGCACATATCCTTTCAGCCAGTCCGCAAAATCGGGACCAAGATCTTCACGACGAGTGGCAAATTCCACAACAGTCTTGAGATAACTCAATCGATCTCCCGTATCAAATCGTCGCACATTAACAACCACTGCATGGACAGGTCCACCGATTCGCTCGTCACGGGCGAGCGTAGCGATTGCATCTGTTAGCTGCACCTCGCCACCTTTACCCGCAGAGGTGTGGCGCAGGATAGAAAAAATTGCGGGAGACAAAATATATCGTCCGATGATTGCGTAGTTACTTGGCGCTTCTGCCTTTGAAGGTTTCTCGACAAGATCGAGAACTCGCGACGGCTTTGTATTCGAAATTGCGGCAATTCCATACTTTGAAACATCATCATCTGAAACTTCCATTAAAGCAAGTACTGATCCACCATGACTCGCATGCACCTCTAGCATCTCTTTCCACAAAACATCACTGGGCTCTATGAGGTCATCGCCAAGCAAAACTGCAAATGGAGCATCGCCTACATGATTAGCAGCAGTCAAAACCGCATCACCCAACCCGCGCGCGCTCTCTTGTCGAACGGTATGAAGTTCAGGAAGGGTATTTAAGTGGCGCAGCGCTGCTAGGCGTTCTGCATCACCGCGCGCATGCAGAGTCTGTTCTAATTCCGGCGCTTGTGAAAAATGATCAACTAGGGCTCCCTTGTTATGCCCGGTGATTAAGAGCAGGTCAGAGAAGCCTGCTGAGTAAGCCTCTTCCACTACATATTGAATAGCCGGTTTATCAACGACAGGGAGCATCTCCTTGGGAATTGCCTTGGTTGCAGGGAGAAAACGGGTCCCAAGACCAGCGGCAGGAATGACTGCGTGTTTAATGCCCGCTTGCTTCTCCATAGTGGTTACACCTTACGCTCCTCGCATGGAGAGTAAGAAAGAGGCGCGTGGGCGCTTTCGTAAACTTCGGATGAGAGGGCACGCACCCGATCGAACCGCCCCGAGTCAACGCTTACTTAGCGCTCCGGAAATACAGAGCGCGCAGGTGATTGCCTCATTCCAGTCTTATGGTGACGAGCCAGATACTTTCTCTCTCAATGAAAAGCTCCGTGAACAAGGTAAAAAGATATTTCTCCCCCGAATGAACCCAGATAAATCTCTCACCTGGCTCCATGACGGCAGAGTGGTGAGTGACGAAGAGCTAACATCAATTGATGTGGTCATTTTACCGGCTCTTGCGATCGACATGCGCGGTGTTCGACTTGGGCAAGGCGGTGGTTCATTCGACCGAGCGCTGCAACTTCTACCTGGATGGAAGATTGCGCTCATTGATAGCGCATCTCTCTCCATCGAGGATTTAATAGAAGAAGAGCACGACGTTCGCGTGAACGCGGTTGCAACCGAACTAGGTATCACTCGCTTTATTTGATTAGTGCGGGAGATTTCTCGCCATCACTATTCGTTGAACTTGGTTAGTTCCTTCATAAATCTGCGTGAGCTTTGCATCACGCATCATCCGCTCAACTGGATAATCAGATACATATCCATACCCACCTAAAACCTGAACAGCATTAGTCGTTACTTCCATCGCAACATCGGTTGCATAACACTTGCTTGCTGCTGAGAAGAACGTTAGATCGGCCTCCGAATTCTCGCTCTTTACTGCAGCGGCATACGTTAATTGACGGGCTGCTTCGATTTTCATCGCCATATCGGCCAACATAAATTGGATAGCTTGGAAGTCAAAAATTGCCTTACCGAATTGTTTTCGTTGATGGGCATAGTTCATAGCGACTTCGAAGGCGCCTTGAGCAATTCCCAGCGCTTGAGCTGCAATCGTGATGCGCGTGTGATCTAGTGTCCGCATCGCAAGTGCAAATCCCGTTCCTTCGGTGCCAAGCATTCGGTCGGCGCTCAGATGTACATCATCAAAGTAGACCTCGCGCGTTGGTGAACCTCGAAAACCCATTTTCTTTTCGTGTGCACCAAACGAAATACCTGGATCGCTCTTCTCAACGACAAACGCTGAAATACCTTTAGCGCCCTTCGAACTATCTGTGCTTGCAAGGACCGTGTAGAAATCTGATTCGCCAGCGTTCGAAATCCATTTCTTACTTCCACTTAGCACCCAACCACCATCTTTAGCTACCGCCTTAGTTCTCATCGCAGCAGCATCGGAACCCGCTTCAGATTCAGAGAGGCAATACGAGAAACCTTTTCCTTGAGCAAGTGGGGTCAACCAACGCTTTTTCTGCTCGGTAGTTCCGGCAAGCATTAGTGGCAGAGAACCTAATTTATTCACAGCGGGTATCAATGAAGATGAGCCACAAACGCGGGCAACCTCTTCGATGATGATGACTACTCCGAGAGCATCGGCCCCCTCGCCACCAAACTCTTCAGGGACATGCGCTGCTGCAAGCCCTGCACTCTGTAGAGCATCCGCAGCCTCTCGCGGAAAGCGCGCTTGTTCATCAACCTCACGCGCCACTGGTGCGATTTTCGAATCGGCAAGCGCGCGTACAGATTCGCGAAGCGCTTGATATTCAGGAGGGAGCAAGAAGAGCGGTTCCATAACCTAATTAAGGCAGAATCTGGACGACTTTGCTACTGCTGGTCCTCTTTTGGTTTTGGCTCTACCCGATTAAGCGACTCGAGGTATTCGTTATACCGGTCGACCTCGTCGGGAATTCCTGCCATCCGGGCACGGTCCGAATTTCGTTCGATGCGTGCAGCTTCGTTTGCGTCCGAACGGACCCATTGCACAAATGTCGCTGCAAGTGCCAAAAGAATTGGGACTTCGCCAAAAGCCCAACCAAATGCAGCGCCAGTCTTCTGATCTGCAAGTAGATCTGGCCACCACGGACGATCTAAAGCAGCGAAATACCCTCCATCAACGAGCACGCTGGACGACATTAACGAGACTGAGAAAAATGCATGAATACTCATTGCGGCAAGAATGACAACTATTCGCGCGACAAATGGGAATTTATTTGGAATTGGATCAACACCAATTAGCGCTGCAAAGAATAAAAATCCAGCAATCAAGAAATGTATTTCCATAAAGAAGTGTCCGAAGTGGTAGCTCATTAACCACTTGAATAAATCGGTGAAGTACAGAGCGAACATTGATCCATCAAAAACAAGCATGGCAACTACTGGATTGGTGAGAAAACGTGAATATCGAGAGTGCAGTAATGACAGAACATATCCACGAATGCCACGCTCTTGGGGAGCTCTACCAATTGGCAATGTACGTAAGGCCAAAGTTATGGGCGCACCTAACACAATTCCGATTGGCGCTAGCGTTGCTAAGGCCATGTGAGCAACCATGTGAAATGAAAATGCGACATGAGAGTAGAGACCAAGTCCACCATTCACGGCGAAATCTGCAACGCTTATTCCCAGAGCAAAGAAAATTGTCCGGTTGACCGGCCAATTATCACCACGACGAGTCAGCACGACAACACCTTTTATATAGAGGGCAACTAGCAAAACAAGAAGAGCGAGAAAGAGCCCATTTGGTTCATATCCAAGTAACACTCTCGAAAGCGTGGGCGCTTCGGGCATGACTGAACCCAATATGGGATTAATGGGCTCGCTATTTTCCACCTGTGGTGGCGAAGTTCTACCTAGGAGTATGGCCATCGCCATGGTTATGGCAAAGAGCGTTCCTTCAAGAGTTAGCTGACGGACCAGAGTGCCCTCGTTTACCATTCCTTGATTTTTTCGGTGGCTCTTGAAAGCAACGAAAAAGATAAGTGCCAGTAGGAGTGATTTTCCAAGCAGGAGCGCTCCATAAGTACTCCCAATTTGGCTGACTGATCCAAG
>JBEGVX010000028.1:0-3200 GCA_041178105.1 Actinomycetota bacterium | reverse complement strand
AATAAGGCAATTGCCGCATCGCATGGACCCATCATTGTTCGGGTAGATGGGCACTCCATATTGCCAGCGGGTTACATTCGCGAAGCCGTTACAACGTTGGTACGTACAGGAGCGGTCAATGTTGGCGGCATGATGGCTGCCGAAGGTGTGACGAGATTCGAACGAGTTGTCGCAACTGCTATGCGAAGTAAATTCGGAGTGGGCGGCGCAAGTTTCCATGTGGGCGGCGCAGAGGGTCCTGCCGATACTGTTTATCTTGGCGTCTTTTTACGGAGCGCCGTGGAAGAGATAAATGGTTTTGATCCACACTTTATTCGGGCGCAAGATTGGGAATTAAATTATCGATTACGCGAACGTGGTGGGTTGATTTACTTTAATCCGCGCTTGCAAGTGACTTATCGACCGCGTCCAAACGTGCGCGCCCTTGCTAAGCAGTATTTCGAATATGGAAGATGGCGCCGCGAAGTAGCGCGAAATCATCGTGGAACGATCAATGCTCGTTACCTTGCCCCACCAATGACTCTAATCGGTTCAATCATTGGCGCCGTTGGCGCGTTTATAAATCCAATTTTCCTTGCGCTCCCTCTTATTTACCTAGCTTTCATTCTTTTTGGCACACTCATACTTTTGATGAGAAATCGCTCTCTGGAGATGCTCCTTTTGCCATTCATCCTGATAACCATGCATTTCTCATGGGCTTGGGGTTTTATCACTTCAACAAAGCGAACTACATCTAAGCGCTAGCGGTACAATTAAGCGCTACTGAGAAGGTGTAGTTGAGGCGAGCAGAGCAAAGGTGGGTATTTCGTGGCGCACGTCCAGGTCTATCAGCCGTTCCGCCGCGGTTTGCCAAAAGTTCTCCCTTATTTTGCCCAAGTTTGGCGCCGCCGCTCCTTTGTAGCTGAGTACTCCCGCTCTGAATTGCGTGCGCAGAATTTTGGATCGCTATTCGGACAACTTTGGCTAATTCTTAATCCCTTGCTCTTAGCTCTAGTCTATTTTGTGTTGATCATTGTAATAAGTGGCGATGCCGATGGCAGACGTTTCGCACACCTGACTTCCGGTCTTTTCCTTTTTTATCTGATAACAAACTCTCTGACCATGGGTGCAAAATCCATCACTAGTGGTGGAAAGTTGATCTTAAACTCAGCCTTCCCTCGTTTTGTGCTGCCACTGGCGGCCACTGTTATCTCGTTTTTCAAATTTATTCCTACGCTCCTAGTCCTCACAATAATCGCATCACTATTGGCGTCGCCATGGAGCATTAACCTACTTTTCCTTCCACTCATTCTCTCTCTGACGCTACTTCTCTCATTAGCTTTGGCGCTGCTTTTTGCCACTCTCAACGTCTATTTCAGAGATACAAAAAACTTTCTTCCGTATCTCACGCGAGCCTGGCTTTATTTATCGCCTGTGCTTTATGAATCATCCGCGCTCTCTCCAACGCTTGCCCCACTAAAATTCATTAACCCGCTCGCACCGTTTATTGACGCGTGGAGCGGCATTATCGTTGCTGGCTCTGCGCCTAGTGGTAATAACTGGTTACTCATGATCGGTTGGAGTATCGGACTTTTAGTAATTTCGTTATATCTTTTCTTAAGTAGGGAGCGTGAATTTGCTCTCCGCATCTAACGTATCCGACGAACACAATGCAGGCGATCGTGCAGTCACTATTAACGATCTCAACCTCACCTACATCACCACGGTAGAAAAAAAGCCGACCTTCCGTCAGGCGCTTACGCGTACTGGGCGAAAAACGCGAGAGGTACGTGCGCTGCGTGGAATAAATCTTGAAATTCCTTATGGCAGCGTTCTAGGAGTCATTGGCTCTAATGGCGCAGGTAAATCTTCGTTGATGCGGGTAATTTCGGGAATTATTCCACCAACTTCAGGGCGCGTAGAAATAGCTGGCAAAGTGAGTACCTTGCTTGCTCTAGGCGTTGGATTTAACCCCCGATTGACCGGGCGTGAGAATGTGATTCTTGGTGGTCTTGCAGCTGGACTGAGTCGCGCAGAGATTGAAGCGCAATTTCCGGAGATTGCAGCTTTCGCTGAGATCGGAGATGCGATTGATTCACCAATGAAGACTTATTCATCGGGTATGTACTCTCGACTTGCATTTGCTGTCTCGGTCGTTGTTGAGCCAGACATACTTATCATCGACGAAGCGCTAAGTACAGGAGATGCAAAATTCAAGAAGAAGTGTCTGGAGCGAATTAAATCGCTACGCAGCCATAACCGCGCAATCATTATTGTTAGTCACGCATTAGCCACGATAAATGATATTTGTAATGATGTTCTTTGGCTTAACCAAGGGAAGATTATGATGCGCGGTGAGCCAAGTGCGGTAATCGCAGCATATAAAGAGTCGCTACAGGTTGCTGCCTCGCCATCTGCAGATGAAGATGTTTAAGAAGTCGCTGCGAATTACTTCTGCAGTACTCAGCGCAGTTTTAATCTCTAGTTTTTCTGCTCAACTTTCAAACGCCGCAGAGATTCCGCCCCGTTTTGAATTTCGTGGCGCTGGTTATGGACATGGCGTTGGTATGAGTCAGATTGGCGCATACGGGCAAGCGCTGGAGGGAAAGAGCGGTCCTGAGATTGCCAGTTACTACTACCCAGGTACAACGGTTGCGGCGGTCGATGATTCACAATTTGTCCGCGTAAATATTGCCGACAAAGTAGCCACTGTTGGATTTAGCGTCGAGGCGCTAGTGGGAACACCGGCACCAATGCTCGTATACAAAGGGGATCTTTCACCCGAGGTGCCGGCAACAGATGCTCCGGTCGCACAAGTTTCATCTGGCGGGGAAATTATCTTTTCTGCACTTAGTGGCACGTTAATCAGCTCACTGCTGGATCCGCTGACCAAGGAGAGTTCAACTTTGCCAAGCGAACAAACGTGGACTTTACGTTGGTCAGGAACTCCTAGCTATCCAGGTGAGATGAGCATCGTAAAAATGCGCCAGGGGGCAGTGGTGCGAAAGTATAAATATGGTCAGATACAGGTGAAATTCATACCGCCAACTTCGCCGGCAATCCAAGGTTCGATAATTGCAACGACAACGCTTCGAATTCACTCTGAGTATCTCCGTGGCATTGGTGAAGTTCCATCATCATGGCCACGAGCAGCGTTGGAGGCACAGGTGATTACTGCGCGATCGTTTGCGCTATCGAAGGCGAGCATTTATCGGAAGTCT
>JBEGVX010000027.1:0-8232 GCA_041178105.1 Actinomycetota bacterium | reverse complement strand
CCATAGATTCTCTTTCGCTCGGTCTGACCAGTTCTCGTGATGTTCATCGTCGTGGTAGAGGACGACATCTGCTTCGCTTGTAGTTGCCATGATTTATGTTCCCCAGTTATATAGCTGTTTTTGTAGTTTGAGATAGACGAAACTCTCTGTACTTCGCACAGAGGGCATTGCTCGAATTCGTTGTAATAGTTCGAGAAGGTGTTCATCGTCATCGCAGATTGCTTCGACAAGAATGTCGAAGTTGCCCGCTGTGACCACGACATAATCGACTTCGCGATATTTTCCAAGTTGATCTGCGACAGAGGTGATGTCGCCCTCGACGCGGACCCCAATCATTGCCATGCGAAATGACCCGACAGTGAGCGGATCGGTCACTGCAACGATTTGAATGACTCCAGATTCGACAAGTTTCTGCACTCGTTGCCGGACGGCAGCCTCCGAGAGGCCGACCGCCGAACCAATTGCGGCATATGGCTTTCGACCATCTCCCTGGAGCTGCTCAATGATGGCTTTGGATGCCTCATCGAGGTGGACCGCCCTACTCTTTTGACGCATGAGGGCCACCCTCTCATGGGCTAAGGGGGTTTAGCAACTGATTCCGCAGTTTTAGAGGCCTTTCACCACGATATTCGTAGGTTTTTCCTCACTTTACGCGCCATATCGCAAAAGAACGTCGATAGCGCTAGCTACTTTCCCCTAGCCCTGGGCGCGCACTGGCGCGTACGCTCTCGCCATGAAAACACTCACCAACTTCATTAATGGCAAGAGCGTCCCTTCTACCTCTGGAAAGACTCAAGAGCTCATCAATCCGGCAACGGGCGAGGTCTTCGCACATGCCCCAGTTTCCAATAGCGCAGATGTCGATGCGGCTATGAATTCAGCTGCTGCAGCTTTCGAAAAGTGGCGCGACTCGACTCCAGGAGAACGTCAGCGAGCAATCAATAAAATTGCCGATGCAATCGAAGCTCGTTCGGAAGAATTAATTCAAATCGAATCCGAGAACACTGGAAAACCAATTGCCATCACGCGACAAGAGGAGATTGGTCCGATGTTGGATCAGATTCGTTTCTTCGCGGGCGCTGCACGAAACCTCGAAGGTCGTTCGGCTGCAGAATATATAAAAGGTCATACCTCTTTTATTCGCCGCGAACCAATCGGCGTCTGCGCACAAGTAACGCCATGGAATTACCCAATGATGATGGCAGTATGGAAGTGGGCTCCAGCAATTGCTGCGGGCAACACAGTTGTACTCAAACCTAGCGATACCACTCCAGTCTCCACGATATGGATGGCGGAGTTGATGCAGGAGTTTTTGCCAGAGGGCGTTATCAATGTGATTACCGGCGATCGAGATACTGGGCGTTTATTGGTTGATCACGAAATTCCACAGTTCGTCTCAATTACTGGTTCAGTTCGCGCAGGTATGGAAGTTGCTAAAGAAGCCGCCAAAGATCTCAAGCGCGTGCACTTAGAGCTTGGCGGTAAAGCGCCGGTAGTTATTTTCGATGATGCAAATCTCGAAGCAGCATGCGAATGGATCGCAGTCGCGGGTTACTTTAATGCTGGACAAGATTGCACCGCTGCCACCCGAGTTATTGTCGAGGCGAGCGCTTACGATGATGTCGTCGCTCTATTAACAGAGCAAGCTAAGAACAACATCAAGGTGGGTATGCCAACGGAAGATGTATTGGTAGGACCAGTTAACAACGCTAATCAGCTCGCTAGAGTCCAAGGATTTTTAGATCGAGTTCCTGCACATGCACGCGTGACTGCCGGCGGCAGTCAGGTTAAGCGTCCAGGGTATTTCTGGACGCCAACAGTTGTCGCAGATCTCAAGCAGGATGACGAGATGATTCAGAGCGAAATGTTCGCTCCGGTCATCACGATTCAGAAATTTACCGACGAGGCCGAAGCGGTCCGAATGGCAAACGGGGTCAAGTACGGCTTGGCCTCCAGCGTGTGGACGAAAGACCATGGCAGGGCAATGCGGATGGCTAAGGCCTTCGATTTTGGCTGTGTCTGGATTAATACCCACATTCCGATGGTGGCCGAGATGCCGCATGGCGGCTTCAAGCACTCCGGATACGGCAAGGACTTATCGAGTTATGGCTTCGAGGATTACACCCGAATCAAGCATGTAATGACTAATCTAGAGGCATAGTAAAGAGCGCTTATTACTTGAACCCAACCCTGACCTGACCTGACCAAAAGGAGAACGGAATGAACGAGAAGCTTTCACCAGAGACCAGAGCGTTGATTCGAGCGCAACTCACTCGTCGTCGTTTCCTAGCAGGTGCAGGCGCCGTAGGTGCAACCGCAATCCTTGCTGCGTGTAGTAGTTCGGAGAAGGAAAGTGGCAGTGCCAGCGAGAGCGCAGCAACAGAATCCTCGGGAACTGTCCGCTGGGCTAACTGGCCAGAGTATTTAGATTATGACGAGAACACTCAGAAGTATCCATCTCTTGAAACTTTTATCGCTGCATCAGGAATTAACGTTGTTTACAAAGAAGAGGTAAATGACAACGATGAGTTTTACGGAAAGGTTCAGGTAAAACTCGAGCAAAGCAAGGACATTGGTTGGGACATCGTCACGCTAACCGACTGGATGGCTGGCCGTTGGATTCGCCTTGGATATACCCAAGCTTTTGATGAAGGTGCGATTCCCAATAAGGAGAATATTCTCTCTGGTCTTGCAAATGTAGGTTTTGATCCAGGGAGAAAGAGCTCCCTTACCTGGCAATCAGGTTTCGCAGGTTTTGGTTGGAATAAAGAGGTGATTCCAGGAGGAATCAAGAGCCTCGATCAACTCTTCGATAAGAAATATAAAGGACGAATTGAAGTGTTGAGCGAAATGCGTGACACGATGGGAATCATCCTCCAGTATCAAGGTGTAGATATTTCCCAACCATTTACAGAAGATCAATTTATGAATGCAGTGGATTTCCTTGAAAAGCAGGTTGCAGATGGAATCATTCGCCAGGTCAAGGGCAATGATTACCTAGATGATATGGAGAGCGGTGACGCGGTCGCAGTCATCGGTTGGTCTGGCGATATCTTTGCGCTTGCTAATGACAACGATGGAAAATTTGAATTCGCGATACCTGAATCAGGTGGAACGCTCTGGTCAGATAACGTGATGATTCCATCGACTTCAACTAATAAGAAGAATGCCCAAGCTGTGATCAACAATTACTACGATCCAGCGGTTGCAGCGCAAGTAGCAGCATGGGTGAATTACATTTGCCCTGTTCAAGGTGCGCGTGAAGAGATGGAAAAGATTGATGCAGCGCTGGTCAATAATCCATTCATCTTCCCTGACGAGGCAACTTTGGCAAAAGTGAAGGTATTCCGCTCGCTCTCTCCAGAGGAAGAGACATCGTTTAGCGAAGCATTCGCGGCAGCCTCAGGCAATTAACGATGGTGGATTTCGCTGCTTCTGCTTCTGGCGACTTGCAGTTACGCAATCTCAGGAAAGAATTTGGCGACTTCGTTGCAGTAGATGACCTAACTCTTACTATTCCAAAAGGCTCCTTCTTTGCACTGTTGGGGCCTTCAGGTTGTGGCAAAACAACTACGTTACGGATGATTGCTGGCCTTGAGGAACCAACTTCGGGCAGCATCTCAGTTGGTGATACCGATATCACTCACACCAAATCTTATAGAAGGCCAGTAAATACGGTCTTTCAAAATTACGCGCTCTTTCCACATTTAACTATTTTTGAAAATGTTGCCTTCGGACTCCGTCGCCGGGGAATTAAAGATGTAAAAGAGGCAGTTGAGAAAGTGTTAGCCCTTGTGGAGTTAGGGCATTTAAAAGATCGCAAACCTGGTCAACTCTCCGGTGGACAGCAACAACGAATCGCTGTCGCCCGAGCAATAGTCAACCGCCCGGCGCTACTACTCCTCGATGAACCGCTCGGCGCTCTTGATCTTAAATTGCGTCGACAAATGCAGATTGAACTTAAGTGGATCCAAACTGAAGTGGGTATCACTTTCGTACACGTGACTCATGACCAAGAAGAAGCGATGACGATGGCAGACACCATTGCTGTTATGAACAAGGGAAAGATTGAGCAGATGGGCTCTCCCATTGATCTCTACGAAAATCCAGAGACAGTCTTCGTGGCCAACTTTCTTGGACAATCAAATCTTATTGAGGCTGATGTCCAATCCAATAGCGGAGCTGAGACATCAGTCTCAATCCACGGAACGCGGATAATTCTTCCCTCTACTCGGAATAAATCAGCAAAGAACAAAGTATTGGTTGGAATCCGCCCTGAAAAAATTAATATTCAACCTTCTGGTGCCAGCTCAGGTAAGAATCTGTTAACGGATGGGATTGTCACCGACATATCTTTTGTAGGCGTAAGTACTCAATATCAAGTTGAGATGCCTTGGAAACAAGAGTTAATGGTCTTCGAGCAGAACGATGGCGGCGCTCCTAATATTAGAAAGGGCGATCGGGTTGCGCTCTCATGGGAGCCAAGTTTCACCTTTGCGCTTGATAGCGAGTCTTAGATGGCGATAGCGCACGTTTCACCTGGCACCAGTACCCATGTGAAGCCAACGCGCACCGGTAGAAAAATTCCTTACCTGCTCATGTTGCCGGGATTACTTTGGCTCGCGGTTTTCTTTATTTATCCCTTGATTAATTTGGCCGAAACTTCCACTAAAACTCGAGCAGAGTCTCAAGAAACGGGAGCCTTCGTTCAAACGTATCGATTTGCTAATTACATCGATGCCTTTGTTGAGTATCAAGATCAATTTATTCGCTCCTTTACCTACGCATTGATGGCGACACTTCTGGCGCTGGCCATCTCCTACCCATTGGCATATGCGATTGCTTTCAAGGCTGGTCGCTATAAGAACATTCTTTTGATTCTCGTAATTGCACCTTTTTTCACCTCTTTTCTTCTTCGGACCATTGCCTGGAAACAAATTCTTGGCGCTGAAGGCCCTGTTATTTACATCCTCCGCTCGCTACACCTAATTGGTCCAGATACGACGATTACAGCATCATCTTTTGCCGTCGTGATGGGGTTGACCTACAACTTCTTGCCCTTTATGACGTTGCCAATTTATGCGAGTTTGGATCGCATCGATCCGCGGCTACTCGAGGCCTCTGGGGATTTGTATTCAAACGGACTAACAACTTTTCGCAAGGTAACTGTGCCACTTTCTATGCCTGGTGTAGTGGCGGGAACGTTACTAACGTTTATTCCAGCAGCCGGGGATTACATCAATGCCGCAATTTTGGGAAATCCAACGACAAAAATGATCGGAAATGTTATCGACTCTCGCTTCTTCAGAATTGTTGATTATCCAACTGCAGCTTCGCTCTCATTCACTTTGATGGCAGCAATTTTGCTCATGGTCGTCATTTACATTCGCCGCTCTGGAACAGATGAGTTGGTGTGATCAAGATGAGTAGATGGTTTTCCCGTAACTTAATCCGGATTTATGCAGGCTTGGCGTTAATTTATCTTTTCATCCCAGTCGGCTACACCATGGCCTTTTCCTTTAATGATGCGGGTAAGCGAAATATTAATTGGCAGGGCTTCACTCTCGACAATTGGAAGAACCCTTGTGGCGCTCCAGATATCTGCGTTGCGCTTGGCAATTCTCTAAAAATTGGTTTCCTCTCAACATTAGTTGCCACAATCTTGGGAACCATGATTGCGTTTGCTCTAGGTCGATATAAATTTCGAGGCAGAAGTGCGACTAATCTTTTAATTTTCTTACCGATGGCTACACCAGAAATTGTCATGGGAGCCTCGCTCCTTGCAATGTTTGTTAATATGAATGTGAATACGGGTTTCTGGACCACTGTCATCGCACACATCATGTTCTGTATCTCCTTCGTTGTCGTCACAGTGAAGGCGCGCGTAGCAAGCCTTGATCCCAAACTTGAAGAGGCGGCGCGCGATCTTTACGCCAATGAATTTGAAACTTTTAGAAGAGTAACTTTTCCCTTGGTTCTCCCGGGAATTGCAGCTGCTGCACTTCTTGCCTTTTCGCTCTCTTTTGATGATTTCATCATTACCAATTTCAACTCTGGGACGATTACCACCTTTCCTAAATTTGTCTGGATTTCCTCCATTCGGGGGGTTCCCGCTCAGGCCAATGTCATTGGTACGGCAATGTTCTTGATAGCGCTTGCGATAGTTGTCTTGGCACAGGTCGTTGGAAATGCCAAAGTGAGAAAAAACCGATAAAGTCTGAACTAAGCCATTACGAAGAACCAACTGAGACTGGTTGGGGTAATGGGGTAGGACTCCGGAGGACCCGGGCCCGCTGTAAGTAGAAGTTAAGGGGTGAATCCGGCTTGTAGCCGGATATTTCGATGGCCACCATCGACCCACGAATCGTTCGCCACCTCAAAGATGCGCAGCCAGATTTATATTGGCTCGATGCCGACCCACTAGAACCAAGCGCACACTCTGCGTTATTTGGCGAGGTCCACGCAGATTTAGCAATTGTTGGCGCAGGCTATACCGGACTATGGACAGCGCTCCTTGCAAAAGAGAAACATCCAGAGTGGCGTGTGATCATCATTGAAATGCGCGAAACTGGCGCGGGCGCATCAGGTCGAAATGGTGGCTTCTGTAACTATTCGCTTACTCATGGATGGACAAACGGCAAGCGACGTTTTCCTGATGAGATGGACGTGATTTCACGTTTAGGTCGCGAGAATCTAGAAGCAATTGAAGAGACGATTAAGCGGTACAACATCCAATGTAATTGGGAGTGGACTGGCGAGTTGCGCGTTGCAATCGAACCTTGGCAGCTAGAGGGAATGCGCGAGGAAGCCGATGAGCGTAACCGCATTGGTGATGACGTTGAGTTTCTGGACAAAGCGGCGGTTCAAGAGCGCGTGCATTCTCCAATCTACGAAGGTGGCTTATTTGATCACGATGGAACGGCACTCGTTGATCCTGCCCGTTTAGTGTGGGGATTAGAGAAAGCCTGCCTTGCCCTCGGTGTGCAGATCTTTGAAAATTCACAGGTGCAATGGCTAGAGAACGTTGAAGAGGGAGTTCTGTTACATACCGCGTATGGTTTTGCTAAAGCGCCTCGAGTTGCCTTAGCAACAAACGTGTTCCCGTCGCTTCAAAAGAAATTAAAGAAATACGTGGTTCCGGTATATGACTATCAAATTGTCACTGAACCACTTTCAAAAGAGCAATTACTGAGCATTGGTTGGTCTGAGCGCGAAGGAATTTCAGATTCAGGACATCAATTCCATTACTACCGGCTAACTGATGATAACTGCATCGTCTGGGGCGGTTGGGATGCGATTTATAACTTCCGTGGTCGAGTTGCACGCGAATATGAATTCCGACCAGAAACATACGTGAAGTTGGTAGATCATTTCTTAAAGACCTTCCCACAACTCGAAGGAATCAAATTTACTCATGCATGGGGCGGTGCAATCGACACCTGCACTCGATTCTCGCCATTTTGGAAACTCTCAAAAGATAAACGGGTGGTCAGCGTCCTTGGCTACACCGGCCTGGGCGTGGCAGCAACGAGATTCGGCGCGCAGGTAATGCTTGATTTATTAGACGGTGAGGATAACGAACGAACTCGACTTGAGATGGTTCGACGGAAGCCGCTGCCATTCCCGCCTGAGCCTTTCCGATTCTTCTTCATTCAGATAACGCGCTGGTCTATCAATCGCGCTGATGAAAATGGCGGTAAACGAAATATTTGGCTACGTACGCTTGATCGCCTTGGGCTCGGATTCGATTCGTAAGTTACCCTTCTCGTATGGCAAACCATGGGAATCTCTACGGCCCAGATTTCACTTTTCTTGGAATACCACGTTGCGATCTTGATGATCCACGCAGCTATCAAGGTTTAGATGTTGTCATTGTTGGTGCTCCAATAGATAGCGGAACTTCACATCGTTCAGGTGCGAAATTCGGACCGCAAGCTATTCGAATGGGCGATTATCTTCCCCACGATGGTGCGCGGCCACACTTAGCGTTACGAGTGGATGCGCTTAAGGAATTAAAAATTGCCGATGCTGGCGACCTGTTAATGCCTCCAGGAAATTTGGAAGAATCGTTAGAAGTACTCAAAGAGGCAACTGAAAAAATTTCGCGCGCAGGTGCGATTGCTGTAGTGCTCGGCGGAGATCATTCCATTGCTTCAGCAGATGTGGCTGGAATTGCTAGCCATCGCGGCAAGGGGAAAATCTCCATGATTCACTTCGATGCACATGCAGATA
>JBEGVX010000026.1:0-4704 GCA_041178105.1 Actinomycetota bacterium | reverse complement strand
TAAGCACAGAACTAATAAAAGTTGGCTTTATTGGTGGTGGCATCGATTCAGCGATTGGTAGAGCTCACTTCGCTGCTTTGAATATAGATCGAAAATTTTCAATTGATGCAGGGATGTTTAGTATTGCTCAAGATGCCAATTATGAATCTGGCAAGTTTTATGGCGTTGCGACGGAACGAGTCTACGAGAGCGTTCCAGAATTTCTTTCTGCAGAGAGAGAAAATCTCGACGCAGTTGTTGTGCTTTCACCAACTCCTTTGCACTTCAAACATATCAATCAGGTTTTTGACGCAGGCATCCCAGTAATATCAGAGAAATCACTCTGCACCAATAGTAGGCAGGCGCGACTGCTCGCTCAAAGAGCAGCGACTGAGAAGAAATTCCTCTCCGTTACTTTTACCTACACCGGCTATCCAATGGTCCGTGAACTTAAGCAAATGATTGATGATGGTGCATTAGGTCAGTTACTTTCAATTCATGTTGAGATGCAGCAAGAGAGTTTTATCCGAACAAGCGTGAGCGGTGCAAAACCACAACCTCAACCTTGGCGGCAACTTGATTACGAACTACCTAGCGTTACATTAGATCTGGGTTCGCACGTTGTGAATCTCCTTGAATTCGTCACTGGTGATCAAATTGTCAATATCTGCGGTCTTGCCAATCATGCCGGAGATGTCGCAACACTTATCGATAATGTCAGCGCCATTGGTGAGATGCGCAGGGGCGCCGCACTTTCTTTGAGTTGGAATAAGGTGGCATTGGGTAAACGTAACGGGCTGACATTGACAATCTTTGGGAGCGCCGGTGCAGTCTCTTGGTTGCAGGAAGAGCCTGAGTACATTCAATATGCTGATAAAAATGGTGCAACTCAAAGAATCGACCGGAGCCATTCAATCATCCGTGTGGCATCTGAGAATAGATACCAACGATTTAAAGTTGGTCACCCTGCTGGATATATCGAAGCTTTTGCCAATCTCTATTCTGATATCGCAGATGGCTTACGAGGATTTAAATCAGGAAAAATTCTCGCTAACCCTTACATTCATAGTGCTGAGAATTCAGCGGAAGGGCTAAGCATCTTGGAAACGCTTCATGAAAGCGCCGTTTCAAAGAAATGGCTCGAGATTAAACGTTAAAACGAAACTCCACGACATCGCCATCGTGCATTACATAATCCTTACCTTCCATTCGCACTTTTCCTTTTGTACGAGCTTCAGCAAGGGAACCAGTCGCGACTAAATCCTCAAAAGAGACCACTTCTGCCTTGATAAATCCCTTTTGAAAATCGGTATGAATAACGCCCGCCGCAGCTGGCGCGGTATCACCTTGATGAATGGTCCAGGCGCGCGCCTCTTTCGGTCCAGCTGTTAGATAAGTCTGTAGTCCTAACGTTTTAAAGCCGACTCGAGCAAGCGTTCGTAACCCTGGCTCACTTAAACCAATTGACTCTAATAACTCCATTGCATCTGCTTCATCAAGTTCAGCAAGATCAGCTTCAGTCTTTGCATCAAGAAAGATTGCTTCAGCAGGTGCAACTTGTACTCGTAGTTTTTTCTTTAACTCTTCGTCGCCAAGTTCGGTTGCATCAACATTAAAGACATAGATAAATGGTTTTGCAGTTAAGAGATGGAGATCTTTTAGTAATGTTTTATCAAGTGTTGTTGCTGAAATGAGCTTTCCCTCTTTTAGCGCCGCTTCAGCTCTCTTTATCTCGTCAATCTCTGCTGCCTTCTCTTTCTGTTGCTTCGCTTCTTTCTCGAGCCGTGGCAGAGCTTTCTCAATAGTTTGCAGGTCGGCGAGCGCTAACTCAGTATTGATTGTTTCAATATCAGAGAGTGGATCCACTTTGCCGTCAACGTGAACTACATCGCCATCATTAAATACTCGAACGACTTGGCAGATTGCATCAGCTTCGCGAATATTTGCCAGAAACTTATTACCAAGCCCGGCGCCTTCAGATGCGCCTTTAACGATTCCGGCGATATCGACGAAAGAGACTGAGGCGGGAATGATCTGCTCGGAGTTAAAGATTTTCGCTAGGACAGCGAGGCGATCATCAGGGACCCCAACAACGCCAACATTTGGTTCAATCGTGGCGAAGGGATAGTTCGCTGCCAGCACCTGATTTTTGGTCAGCGCATTAAATAAGGTCGACTTCCCCACATTGGGCAGTCCGACAATTCCGATAGAGAGGCTCACGAGGAGTAGAGCCTACGGGGCTTTGTCACCCCCTCCTGACACCATAGGGCCATGAACCTCACCTCCACCCTCGCGCTCGCTATCGGCGCGGTAGTTGGCCTCACTCTCGGGGTCGCCATTACATACTTATTAATGAGGCGTGAAAGCGAGATCTACCGAAGCCAACTCGAAGCGCAGAGCGAGGCAAGTGGCGCCTCACGCGAGGCGAACGCACGCCTTGATGAGCTCCTTCGCTCAGTCAATCTCAGCATGGCGCAACTGACGGAGAAGACCCACTCTGCAGAGCTCAAGCGAGCCGAAGTCGAGGCGCAAATTAAAGAACAGATCAAGAATATGAGCGAGAAGAATGAACGCTTAGTCCTCGAGACAGCCAAACTTGCTGGGGCGCTTTCAAAGGCGCAGAGCCGTGGCCAAATGGGTGAGGCGCAACTTGAATTAATTCTCGAGAACTCTGGGTTAATTGAAGGAGTCAATTACGAACGTCAAGAGCATCGAGTAAACGATGGTGAGATTTCAAAACCTGATATCACTATCAAGATGCCAGGTGGCACAGAAATTTTTGTCGATTCTAAATTTCCCTTCGATCGATTCTGGGATGGAATTGGCGCAGATGATCCAACAGAACGCGCATCAATGATGGCCGCTCATGCAAAAGATTTACTGAGCCACATTAATTCGCTCGCCAAACGCGGCTATCAAGCCGGTGGCACATCACCAGATTTTGTTGTTCTCTTTGCTCCATTCGAATCTATTCTCCATGAAGCGCTCGATGCTGACCCACTGCTTCTCCAAAAGTCATTTGCAAAGAGCGTTGTCATTGCTACTCCAACAACAATGCTCGCGCTGCTCCGAACGATTGCCTACGGGTACTCCCGCCACGATCTCGCTCGTAATGCCGATGAAATTCGCTCCCTTGCAGGAGAACTTCTCAAGCGAGTTGGAAAGGTGCACGAGCGGATCGAGAATCTTGGTGAGCGAATTAAAGGGGCAGAGCGCGCCTTTAATGAACTTGTCGCATCAGCAGAGAACCATCTCCTTGTTCCCGCACGAAAAATGGGAAAGCTTGGTGCACCAACAAATAAAGAACTCTCAACTCCAGCAGCGCTTGAGAGTGAGGTTCGATCAATTCGCGCCAATAGCGCTCCTGAGGAATCCAGCTCAGGCGATGATGAATTAGACTTTATTCAAAGAGATGAGAGATAAACGATGGAATCGAAAGATATTCAGGTGAAAGGGCGACCAATCATCCAAGGGCGTGGATTAACTCCTCCCGGAATAGTTGTTCTCTATCTTTTGGGGCTCTTTTTCATCCAAACTCTTGAGAACTTCATCTCTGGTCAGCCTGGAAGAATCACTGGCCTCTTCCTATTGGCGCTCTTCTTCGCCGCCGTAAAACTAGGGCGAAAGGGAACGCTCTTTACTGCGGTGGTCACACCACCGCTCGCGCTAAGCGCCACACTTCTATTAGCAACGCTCTTTAGTAAAGGATTTGGATTAACTGGCTTGCTTGTTGGTATCGTCTCAAATCTTGCTCGACTCGCCCCATGGTTACTGCTAACAGCAATCGTGAGTTGGGGCTACTTCTTTATCAATGAGCGGCGGATGGCTACTTCAGGCCAGCCGCCTTCAGATCTCTCCTAAGCTCAGGTGGCATCGAAAAGAGCAGATGCTCCTCAGCTTTTGTGACAACCTGTACATCATTAAATCCAAACTCACTTAATCTCGCCAATAACTCTTCGACCAGTATCTCCGGGACAGATGCACCACTGGTAACACCAACTGTTTCGACCCCTTCAAGCCACTCAACTTTCATCTCATGTGCATAATCAATGAGGTAGGAAGCCTTTGCGCCGGTCTCAAGTGCGACTTCAACTAAGCGAACGGAGTTTGAAGAATTACGAGAACCTACTACCAGAACCAAATCACTCTGGGGAGCAATCTCTTTGACAGCTAATTGTCTGTTCTGAGTGGCGTAACAAATATCATCGCTAGGTGGATCATTAAGAAGCGGAAACTTCTCCTTTAGCGCTTTTACCGTAGTTAAAGTCTCATCTACGCTTAACGTTGTCTGCGATAGCCAAATTAATTTACTCGGATCTTTAATTTCTAACTTTTCAATATCTTCTGCTTTATCGATAAGTTGTACATGGTCAGGCGCTTCACCAGCGGTGCCCTCGACCTCTTCATGGCCTTCATGACCAATTAATAAGATTTGATAATCCTCGCCGGCAAATCTGCGCGCCTCTTGATGAACTTTTGTCACCAACGGACATGTCGCATCGATTGTTTTAAGATTTCGCGCCTTTGCGCTCTCATGAACAGCAGGCGAGACCCCATGAGCTGAGAAGATTACTGTCGCACCCTCTGGCACCTCATCAGTCTCGTCAACAAATATTGCACCGCGCTTCTCTAAAGTTTCGACAACATGTTTGTTATGAACAATTTGCTTTCGGACGTAGACCGGGGCGCCGTAGAGATCCAACGCTTTCTGAACAGTGACCACAG
>JBEGVX010000025.1:0-5066 GCA_041178105.1 Actinomycetota bacterium | reverse complement strand
TTGACGCGGAGTAAATAATTCGGTTGGGGATTCCTGCGGTAGCGGCGATTGAACAAGTATTGACTATCGATGGCACCTTCGATTTTCGAAGGAATGGGAGTGCAGCTTTCGTTACTCGAGCGACGCTAAATACATTGATATTAAAAATCTTCTCCCAGTTTTCTTCACTTTCACTCTCTACCGTTCCAATTGAACCGACGGCTGCGTTATTAATGAGGATGTCAACTACGCTCGTCTTCTGTCGAACCTCGGCAAACGCCTTCGTGACTGACTCAAGCGTGCTCACATCGCAATAGATCCAAGTGGCAAAATCTTTAAGTTCGCCTTGGTTAAGGTCAAGGCCGATGATCTGCGCGCCATTTTCGTGCAAGAGTCTGGCGGTTGCTAGGCCGATTCCCGATGCCGCGCCGGTAATGACTGCGGTAAGGCCGGCAAATTCCTTCTCGCTTAGGTGCTCGTTTTTATGCGCGCTCATGTGGCTAATCTAATCATTCCTGGGGCGTGAGGCGAAAAATCCTAGACCAGCGTTCGGCCGTTCGGAACCAGGCGTTGGGAAGTAGGGGTTTATCCCGTGCTGATCCCGTGAATTCGGTACCGAGCACCCCCTGTGGGTCGGTAGATTTCGGGTATGGCATCCCAGAGCACCCCGAACAAGGCGCTGATTTATCCATTTACCGTCGGTGATAGAACGCAATCAGATCTTCTCGGTGGCAAGGGTGCAAACCTTGCCGAGATGGTGCGAATGGGGTTGCCGGTACCTCCAGGCTTCACCATTACTACTGAGGCATGTCGCGCTTATCTTGCAACAGAGCAAATGTCAGATGCCTTGCTTGGCGAGGTAGCGAATGCGCTCGCCGACCTTGAGAAATCTCTCGGTAAGAAATTTGGCGATCCAAGTAATCCTCTTTTAGTTTCGGTTCGATCGGGCGCAAAGTTCTCGATGCCGGGAATGATGGAGACTGTTCTCAACGTGGGAATGACCCCTGAAGTTGCTGAGGGCATTGCCAAAGCAAGTGGCAATCCACGTTTTGCTTGGGATTCCTATCGCCGATTCGTTGACATGTTTGGTCGCATCGTTTGCGATGTACCGCCAAGTGAATTCCATAAAGTAGAGCATCGAATTCTTGAGAATAAGAAAGTCTCTTCGATTGCAGAGCTTGATGTCGATGGATTGAAAGCGCTCGCCGAGGCATTTATCAAGGTAATTGAAGTAGTGACCTCTAAAGCATTCCCAACAGATCCACGTGAACATTTGTTAAGTTCTATTGAAGCGGTCTTCCGTTCATGGAACTCAGAGCGCGCACGCCTTTACCGTCGACGTGAGCGAATTCCATCTGACCTTGGAACTGCGGTCAATATTCAATCGATGGTCTTTGGAAATTTAGATGATCTGTCCGGAACAGGCGTTGCCTTTACACGCGATCCGGCAACGGGTGAACACGGTAGTTATGGTGATTATCTTGAGCGAGCTCAGGGTGAAGATGTTGTGGCGGGTATTCGCAACACCATGTCGCTCCAAGAGATGAAAGAGAAGTACCCAGTGGTTTCCGATGAGCTCCAACGAGTAATGGATCTATTGGAGACGCACTATCGCGATCTTTGCGATATCGAATTCACCGTAGAACGCGGCAAGTTATGGATTCTGCAGACTCGCGTTGGAAAGCGAACAGCAGAAGCCGCTTTTCGTATCGCCTGCCATATGGTCGATGAAGGCAAGATTTCAATGGATGAGGCGCTCTCACGTACATCAGGTGATCAATTGGTTTCGCTCATGTTCCCGCAATTTGATCTCTCCGGATCAGTTAAAGAGATTGCGCGTGGAATTCCAGCTTCGCCAGGTGCAGCTGTGGGGGAGGCAGTCTTTGATTCCAAGCGCGCATTTGATCTGGCTCGCTCCGGCAAAAAAGTAATCTTGGTGCGGCGCGAGACAAGTCCTGATGACTTAGTGGGCATGGTTGCTGCGGAGGGAATCCTCACTAGTCGCGGTGGCAAGACCTCACATGCTGCCGTTGTTGCTCGTGGCATGGGAAAGACCGCTGTCTGCGGTACGGAAAGTATCTCTGTCGATGAGCGCGCACATTTATTTACTGTTGGCGGTCTTACTGTTTATGAGGGCGAGACAATTTCTATTGATGGATCGACCGGTGCGGTTTATACCGGCGTTGTTCCAGTTATCGCTTCACCAGTGACTGCTTACCTTGAAGGGCGACTGGCTGCAGAGTCCTCGAAGGCAACTCCTGTTGTTAAAGCGGTAGATCGCATCTTGCAATATGCAGACCAGAAGCGAACCTTGCGCGTACGTGCAAATGCAGATACTCCCGAAGATGCGGTGCGCGCACGAATTCTTGGCGCCGAAGGAGTCGGGCTCTGTCGTACCGAACATATGTTCCTTGGCGAGCGAAGATTATTTGTTGAGCGATTAGTTCTCGCTGAGAATGAAGAGGTCCAACGTGGCGTTATCGCCGAAATGGAACCGCTCCAACGAGGTGATTTCGTCGGAATCATGATGGCGATGTCGGGTCTTCCGGTGACAGTCCGATTGCTCGATCCACCGCTCCATGAGTTCTTGCCAGATCTTGCGGAGATGACGGGCGAAATGGCGCGAGCAGAAGCGCTCGGCAACGATGTCTCACCTCGGGAACAAGCAATCTTCGCAGCGGTGAAAAGGTTGCATGAATCAAATCCGATGTTGGGCTTACGCGGTGTGCGTCTGGGCATTTTGATTCCAGAGCTATTTAAGATGCAAGTGCGTGCACTAGTACATGCAGCGATTGAAGTGCGCCGACTCGGCCATGATCCAAAGCCTGAAATTATGATTCCGCTTGTCGCAACGCAGCGCGAGTTACTCCATCTACGTGAGACGCTCGAAGAAGAGATTGCACATACCCTCTCTAGCACTGGCCAAACGTTAGATATTCCAATTGGCACCATGATTGAAACGCCTCGCGCTGCAATCACTGCTAAGCGCGTTGCTGATTATGCAGATTTCTTCTCCTTTGGAACGAACGACCTCACTCAATTAACGTGGGCATTTAGTCGCGACGATGTCGAGTCGACCTTCTTGCCGCGTTATCTCGATCTTGAACTCCTGCCATTTAATCCCTTTGAATCGCTCGATCAAGATGGCGTCGGACTCTTCGTGAAGATGGCATCTGAGGCAGCTCGCTCGCTCCGATCTGATTTCAAGCTTGGCGTCTGCGGTGAACATGGCGGCGATCCGCGAAGTATTCACTTCTTCCATTCAGTTGGACTTGATTATGTCTCTTGTTCACCTTTCCGAGTCCCAGTAGCGCGACTTGAATCAGGTCGGGCAACTATTGTGAAAAGTTCCACGTCAAGCACGGCATAACAAAGAATCTATTCCATCGAGTCTCGGAGGATTGACATGCAACTTGCAGTAATCGAGAGCGCAGAGAATCCATTTGCCTTGACGAAGTTTGTCGATGGAAAATATTTTGCCATCAAGGAACTTCCGACCCTCACCGCAGCGCTAAAAATTCCGCTCGCACAACTCCGTGAAATTCTTGATCGCCCTAACGGGCCTGAGGTTCATGGCAGAGAGTTGCCACCGCTTGCACCTGAGAGTGAAGTTTGGGGAGCGGGCGTTACCTATCTTCGTTCTCGCGATGCTCGTAAAGAGGAGAGCGGTACTCCTGATGTGTACCAAAAGGTCTATGAAGCTGATCGCCCCGAGCTATTTTTCAAAGCAAATTTCCGTCGAACTGTTGGTACCGGCGATGTAGTTGGCAAACGCGCAGATTGCACCTCAACTGTTCCTGAGCCTGAAGTCGCGATCGTGATTAACGCTCATGAAGAGATTGTCGGTTTCACAATCTGTAACGATGTCACCTCACGATCTATTGAAGGCGCTAATCCACTGTATCTTCCGCAAGCAAAGAGCTATCTAGGCTCTACTGCGCTCGGTCCACGTATTACTCCAAGTTGGCTTGCGCCAGAGCACTCCAAAATGACGATTGCTGCGCGGATCACTCGAGGCGGAGAGGTTGTTTGGAGCGCCGATACCGCGTTGAGCTCCTTAAATAAGTCGCTAGAGCACTTAGTTGGGTACCTCTTCCGCTGCCAGACCTTCCCAGATGGCGTTGTCCTCTCTACTGGAACTGGAATTATTCCGCCGCTAGATTTCATTATGAAAGAGGGCGATATTGTGACGATTGATGTGGCTGGTGTTGGCACGCTTGAAAATGAAGTTATTGAAATCCCACTGGATATCAATAAGAAAATGCAGAAAGCCTTCTCGCTATGAAGCACGTGGTGTGGGCGCAGTGGGATGACTTAGTTCTACCCGAAGGTTTCACGTTGCGCTCTCCGGCCAATACTGATCTTGCAAGTGCGAGCGCTGAAGAGTTGAGCGATATCACCTTTTATATTCCCAGCTATATGGGTGGACGTGCTGCTCTCGAGCATTCAAAGAAAATGTCGAACCTTAAAGTTCTGCAGATGCCTAATGCAGGATATGAAGATGCCATCGAATTCACTCGACCAGGAATGACCTTATGTAATGGCCGGGGGATTCACGATGCTTCAACTGCCGAACTTGCGGTAGGGCTAACTATCGCCTCCCTTCGCGGTTTCCCAGAATTTGTCCGTAATCAAGATAAAGGGCAATGGGTGCATAGTCGTCAGCAATCTCTCAATGATAAAAAGGTTGCCATTATTGGATACGGTTCAATTGGGAAAACTGTTGCGCGAAATCTCTCGGGTTTTGATGTCACTGTTGTGCCCTTTTCGCGCTCGGGTAGCGACGGCGCTCTAAAAATTGCCGACCTAGATAGCCACTTACCGACTTTTGATGTTGTAATTTTAATTTTGCCGCTCAACGATGAATCTCGAAAGATGTTTAATAAAGAGCGACTTGCGCTCTTAAAAGATGGCGCGCTCTTGGTGAACGTTGCACGTGGTGGCATCGTCGATACCGATGCGCTAGTTGCAGAATTGCGTTCGGGTCGAATTACTGCCGCCCTTGATGTCACCGATCCTGAGCCGCTTCCTGCAGGACATCCATTATGGAGCGCACCTGGGGTTTTGATTGCGCCCCATGTTGGTGG
>JBEGVX010000024.1:0-3147 GCA_041178105.1 Actinomycetota bacterium | reverse complement strand
TTTCCGACGCCGTTCTTCCATAAGCACTAATCTCGCCAATCATGTCCACAGATAATTTCGTACATCTGCACGTCCATACCGAGTATTCGATGCTCGATGGGGCGGCTCGAGTTGGCGATTTGATGTCGGAAGTTAAAGCACAGGGCATGCCAGCAATCGCAATGACAGATCACGGTAATGTTTTTGGTGCATTTGATTTTTATAAAGCTGCGAAAAATGCTGGTATCAAACCAATTATCGGAATAGAAGCCTACGTTGCACCTGAATCACGGTTTGATAAAAAGCGTGTGCAGTGGGCCGCTGGCGGAGAAGATGATGTGTCAGGTGGCGGTGCATACACGCACATGACAATTTTGGCTGAGAACAATCAAGGCCTTGCAAATTTATTTAGATTGTCTTCTCTTGCATCCCTTGAAGGTTATTACTACAAGCCGCGCATGGACCGCGAGCTGCTAGCAACGTATTCAAAGGGATTGATAGCGACAACGGGGTGTCCAGGCGGAGAAATTCAAACTCGCTTGCGCATGGGTGCATATAAAGAAGCGATCAAAGCAGCCAGTGCGTATCGGGATATTTTTGGTGCGGAAAACTTTTATTTAGAGGTGATGGATCACGGGATTGAAATCGAGGCCCGCGTTAAGCAGGATCTATTAAAGCTTGGCAAAGAGTTGGGATTACCTCTCCTTGCTACCAACGATCTTCACTACACAAAGCAATCAGATGCTGGCGCCCATGAAGCGTTGTTGTGCGTGCAATCAGGTTCGACTTTGGCAGATCCAAAGCGCTTTAAGTTTGATAACGACACTTTCTACGTTAAGACCGCCGCACAAATGCGAGAGCTCTTTAAAGAGATTCCGGAAAGTTGTGACAACACATTACTTATTGCAGAGCGTTGCAACATCACACTTCGTGAAGGCGAAAACCTATTGCCACAGTTTGAGGTGCCAGCTGGCGAGAGTGAAGATACTTGGCTTAAAAAAGAGGCAGAACGTGGACTCAAGGCTCGCATGGGAGAACGCTTAACCCCAGAGCATGAAACTCGATTGCAATACGAACTTGGTGTTATGGAAAAGATGGGATTTCCTGGTTACTTCCTTGTGGTTGCAGACCTTGTCGCCCATGCAAAAGAGGTTGGTATCCGCGTAGGTCCAGGTCGTGGATCTGCAGCGGGCTCGCTTGTTGCCTATTCATTGGGAATCACGGGTCTAGATCCACTAGAACATGGCCTTTTATTTGAGCGATTCCTTAATCCAGAACGTATCTCAATGCCAGATATCGACTTGGACTTCGACGAGCGTCGACGGAGCGAAATGATTCGTTATGCAACTAATAAATATGGTGAAGATCGAGTTGCTCAGATCATTACCTACGGAACCATTAAATCAAAGCAGGCTATTAAAGATTCAACTCGAGTACTTGGCTATCCATATGTGATTGGTGAAAAGCTAACAAAAGCTTTGCCGCCAAGTGTTATGGGTAAAGATATTTCACTCAGTGGAGTCTTTGACTCTAAAGATGATCGTTACGGCGAAGCCGGAGAGTTCCGCGCTCTCTATAACTCTGATCCTGATTCCAAGCGCGTAGTTGATACAGCACGTGGTCTTGAAGGATTGAAGCGCCAGTGGGGAGTTCACGCTGCTGGAGTTATTTTGTCTCGCGAACCATTGCTCGATGTAATTCCTATTCATCGTCGCGAAGCAGATGGCGCGATTATTACTCAATTCGATATGGGCGCATGTGAAGCGACTGGATTACTCAAGATGGATTTCTTGGGACTTCGAAACCTTTCTGTACTTGATGACTGCTTGCTAAACATTAAAGCGAATCAGGGGATTGATGTTGTCCTAGAAACTTTGACGCTAGATGATCCCAAGACATACGAGTTACTTGGTCGCGGAGATACATTGGGTGTGTTTCAGCTCGATGGTGGACCTATGCGTGCACTGCTCAAAAGCATGGCACCAGATTCATTTGAAGATATTTCTGCTGTTATCGCTTTGTATCGTCCTGGACCCATGGGAGAAAACGCCCATAACAACTATGCAGATCGTAAAAATAAACGTAAGCCGGTCGAAGCTATTCATCCGGAATTATCTGAACCACTTCAGGAAATTCTTGGCGATACCTACGGTTTAATCGTGTATCAAGAGCAGGTAATGGCGATTGCGCAAAAGGTTGCTGGTTTTTCATTAGGCCGCGCAGATCTTTTGCGTAAGGCTATGGGTAAGAAGAATAAAGAGATCTTGGACAAAGAGTATGTTCCTTTTGAAGCAGGTATGAAGGAAAACGGATTCTCAACAGCTGCTATTAAGCGCCTATGGGAAGTTTTGATTCCCTTTTCTGATTACGCCTTTAACCGCGCACACTCGGCTGGCTATGGTGTTGTCTCATATTGGACCGCTTATCTAAAGGCTAACTATCCAACTGAATACATGGCAGCACTTCTTACATCTGTGCGCGATGATAAAGATAAGTCTGCGCTCTACCTTTCAGAGTGTCGTCGTATGGGAATTAAGGTTTTATCACCTGATGTCAACGAATCAGATGCTGAGTACACACCACGTGGTGTTGATATTCGCTTTGGATTAGCTGCGATCAGAAATGTTGGTGAAGGTGTGGTTGCTTCGATTAAGAGTGCGCGCACAAATAAGGGTCGCTATTCCTCCTTTGGAGATTTCCTGGCAAAGGTTGATGCCCAAGTGTGTAATAAGAAAACAATTGAATCATTGATTAAAGCCGGTGCATTTGGATCTCTGGGGTCTACTCGCAAGGGATTGATTGCGATTCACCTAGAGGCGATTGACTCTGTGATCGAATCAAAGCGCGCCGAAGCTATTGGGCAGTTTGATTTATTTGGCGGAGAAGCGGTTACTGCAGTTTCAGGATTAGATATCGAAGTTCCGACGGGTGAGTGGGATAAGTCGATGCTGCTTTCATACGAGCGAGAAATGTTAGGACTCTATGTTTCAGACCATCCACTACTTGGCGTTGAACATGTTTTGCGTGCAAACACAGATATGTCTATTAGCGAAATTGTTGATGATGGTGCTCAGCATGAATCTATTGTCACAATTGGCGGATTGATCACCAGTGTTACACGTAAGGTCTCAAGACAGGGCGCTTCTTGGGCGGTTGTTACAGTTGAAG
>JBEGVX010000023.1:0-4508 GCA_041178105.1 Actinomycetota bacterium | reverse complement strand
TAATTTCTCAGAACGCGCTCCCTTGCTCGCGCGAGAGCTCATCGCTACTGGAGCTTCCGTAATCGGCATACAGGAGGCAACTACGTGGCGCTGTCGAGCAGGTTTTCTCTCCGAGGAGATTGTCGTCTATGACTTTCTCGAAGAATTGTTAGCGGCGCTTGCTGCGCAAGGCGCCAAATACTCTCTGGCAACATTTGAAAATCGGCGCGCGATTAATCCTGGCTTTGAGATTTCACCGATTCCACACCTCACATTAGTTCGAGACGAAGAACTTTTCCCAGAGCTATTTGGAAAAGATCGAGTGGCATGTGGTTTTACAATTAGCGATGCGTTATTAGTTCGCGAAGCGGTAACAGTTCTTGATGTGGGGAATTCCGAATATTCGGCTGAGTATTCAATCATCCCAACTATCATGACAATTTATCGAGGGTACACATGGGCCGATCTTCGAGTTGGTGCCAGTTCTTTCCGGGCAGTAACTACACATTTGGAATCGCTCTGGGATTCGAATGTAATTCCCAATGCTGCAATTCAGGCCGATCAGCTCATCTCTGATCTCGCTACGGCAAAAATGCCAGTGGTGGTTATGGGGGATTTCAATAGCGATCCTCGAGATCCCAGGAGAACCGATGCACCAAATATCAATCCTGGCCAACAACCATCTGCAAGTGAGCAATGTAGAGAACAGGTAGCTAAGCCGACGGTTGAAACAGCCATCGATACTTGTAGCGCATACTGGAAATTTATCCGCGCGGGCTTCACTGAAATATCTCCCGATGCGCAAGATCCAAAATATTTCTCATGGGGCGCAGATGCGCTTCTTGCCGGTGGAGCAAGTGATCGCCTCCAGCCAAGTCTTGAAATGGGCGGCAATGGCATTTTCACTGATCGGCTGGATTACATCTTCATTAAGAATGGCCAAAGCGCAGTTAATGGTGCGATTTTCGGAAACCAATGGCCAGAAGGCTTGGCGACTTGGCGTTGCGACGGCACCGAACAAGCAGCGATAACGGAGAAGAGCGCCCAAGCGCTAGGGAAAAAATTGCCTAACGAGGGGCGGTGTCTACCTTCCGATCATGCGGGGATTGCTGGAGCCGCAGACCTTCCAATTAGTGATCTCCGGGATCCAAGGCTGCCGGAGCGAAATCGCTCGCCGCTGACCTTCTGGAGAGTTACCGGTGGAGCGCTCGCTCTTGCTTTTTGTGGAGCGCTTCTCTGGCGAATCCGGCGGCGAATCCGGCGTGTCGGAGGAGGGTAAGTAGCGTTCGAACATCTGTTCGGATACCCTTTAGGTGTCAGTGGCTCGCCGTATCGTCGGGGATTACCGGAGATAGAGAGAAACTGAACGAGATTTCCATAACGAACGAGGAAGGCGGGCAAGAGATGGCAAAAGAGGCACGAGAGGGACGCGAGAGCGCAGCCGAGAAGGCGGGCGATTCCAAAGCGAAAGTTGAGAAGGCGAAGGCCCTTGATACAGCGCTAGCTCAGATTGAACGTCAATATGGCAAAGGCTCCGTCATGCGAATGGGCGAGCGTCGCGCTGAAATTACTGAAGTTATTCCAACGGGATCGATCGCCCTCGATCTCGCCCTCGGCATTGGCGGGCTGCCTCGCGGGCGCGTCGTTGAGATTTATGGCCCAGAGTCGAGCGGTAAGACTACGGTGGCGCTTCACGCGATTGCCAACGTGCAACGCGCTGGTGGAATCGCTGCATTTATCGATGCAGAGCATGCCCTTGATCCTGAGTATGCAAAGAAACTTGGCGTAGATATCGATGCGCTTCTTGTCTCCCAACCTGATACTGGTGAACAAGCTCTGGAGATCATGGATATGTTGATCCGCTCCGGTGCAATCGATGTCGTTGTTATCGACTCTGTTGCCGCCCTTGTGCCACGAGCCGAAATTGAAGGTGAGATGGGAGATTCACATGTGGGTCTCCAGGCGCGCCTTATGTCGCAAGCGCTCCGCAAAATCACCGGCGCGCTCCACAGTTCAAATACCACAGCAATATTTATCAATCAGCTCCGCGAGAAGATCGGTGTCTTCTTCGGCTCACCTGAGACCACTACTGGCGGTAAGGCGCTCAAGTTCTATGCATCTATCCGTCTCGATGTCCGTCGCATCGAAACGTTAAAAGATGGCCAAGAGGCCGTTGGAAACCGAACTCGCGTCAAGGTTGTCAAGAACAAGATGGCCCCACCATTTAAGCAAGCAGAGTTTGACATCATTTATGGCGTTGGAATTTCTCGCGAAGGTTCACTGATCGATCTTGGCGTTGAAGCCGGAATCGTGAAGAAGAGTGGAGCGTGGATTACTTACGAAGGCGATCAACTCGGACAGGGCAAAGAGAATGCTCGCGCATTCCTTCGCGACAATCCAGATCTCGCTGATGAGATTGAGAAGAAGATCCGAAGCCAGTACTCCATCGGCCAGATTGATCCTGCGCTTGCAGCTGCGGTAGAAGAGGCAGTCTCCAGCGCTGACATCGACTTCTAAAGTGGATTACGAGCCCGACCCCTACTCGATTGCGACAAAGATTGCCGTTGATGCGCTCTCTCGTCGCGCTCGAAGTAGGGGCGAGCTTGCTCAACTCTTGCGGAAAAAACTAGTACCTGAAGAGATTATCGATCGACTTCTTGATCGTTTAGTAGCACAACGTTTAATTGACGATCGCACCTTTGCCGAGGAGTGGTCGCAACTCAGGCATCGAAGTAAAGGGCTCTCCAGGCGAGTGTTAGCGCAAGAGCTACGAGAGAAAGTTATCGCACCAGAATTAATCGATGAGGTCCTTGCTCAGATCTCTCACGATGACGAGGTAGTAGCTGCCCGACATTTAGTGGCAAAAAAGTTACGGAGCCTCTCGCGCTTTGATGATGAGGTAAAGCGACGTCGAGTTCATAGCCTTCTGGCGCGGAAGGGTTACTCATCTCGAGTAATTAGTGAAGCGCTCCGAGAAGAGCTCGCTACTTCTTTTTAAATCCAGCAGGACACTTCGGCGCAGTTCCGGAGACCTTCTTCGTTAATTTTCCTTTAACGCAAGTGATAGAAATCTTTGGAGCGAGAGCTTTTGTGGGAGCGGCGCTCTTGACAGAAGAAGAGCTACTTGAAGATGAAGAAGTAGTCGCCGTGCTCTGATTGAGCTTAATTTTCAGGGTAGGTGAAGAGAAGGTGAAGTTTTTCGCATCGAGATAGACCCAATCACCAGAGCTCTTTAATTCAACGGTAGAGACGCTCTCTTTACCCTCGCTAGAGGTGATAGATATCGATGCTGAAGGTGGCAACTTATCCATGCCATAGAGACATTTAACTTGAGATGCTGACATTGAGAGGCCATAGGTTCCACTATTGACCTTCTCGCTCTTCCCATCTACATAGGGACCATAGTGCGGTGCCGCCACTTTGTAATCGAGTGTGCCAGTATCTTTGTTGTACACCGGAGCGGTTGCTGAATAGGCGCTGGCATTGGTGGCAACTACTCCAACAACACCACGACTTGGACAGCGCCGCTCTTCAGGATTTGTGACAAGCGCATTGCTCACCGTCCAAGTCTGATTAATTGTGAATGCGTAATCACCGATATATGGAGCCCAGACGTTATATGCATCGAGCGCGCCATCTCGCCCTGGATCTTCGACCATCATTCCACCCTTGCCCGAGAAGATTTGCTCGTAGGGTCTGCCTGACTGTTCGGTAGGGAATTTAAGCGGTGGGATCGTGGAGCGCTTAATCCATTTCCCTGCAAAAATATTTTCGGATGCGCCCGCTTCAATAGTAATGCGATCAAATGCGCCATTAATTGGCGTGGAGGTAACAACAGGTGCATTAAGTCGGCCATTGAGCCAGCCAGTGATATTTCGCGGAATTTGTAAGACAACTTTAAAACGTGCATCCGCTGGGAAAGCCCGACGATGTAAACAGACTCCGGTGTCGTTTGCCAGACAGCCGCTCTCGCCATTTTCTGGCATTACTTCATTTGATCCACTCGCTGGGCTTTTCTGCACTTTGACATTGGGTTGTTTAATCAGGCTTGAGGTTTCACGGAAGATGGGAGTGAGTTCAAAGAAGAATTGGATTAACTCTGGCGCACCCCATCCGCCACCTGCTGGTCGCGCGGTAGAAATCACCACGCCGCCAGCAAGATAATCGTTCTCACTTCCTCCGCCATCACCTTCAATTCGCCATAACCAACTCGCTAATCCTGGAGCGAAACCAGCGCCCGACCCATCAATTGTTCCTGGGAATTCCTTCTGCTCTTTCGGAAATTTCTGTAGCGGTTTTGCGACGATTTCACTCTTATCAGATTTGATCATGGTGATTGATTCAACGCATGCACCATTTGTTGCAGTCGCACAATTACCAATTCCGCCGCTGACATAGAGCGTGGTCCATCCTTTATTGGGCTGACAGGAGAGATCGGTTGGGTTGGCGCATAATGCTTCTTCGCGCACGCCACCCCCGATATTTTTCTCTGCCTTGATATAAGGAATTGCTTGAAGGCGAAGCGATGA
>JBEGVX010000022.1:0-3223 GCA_041178105.1 Actinomycetota bacterium | reverse complement strand
CTGGTTTCTTTGCAATGGCTGCACTTGTAGCAATAGGTGTTGGGCCGATTATTCAAAATTCCGACTTCATCTACGCGGCAGTGCAATGGGGTGGCGGCCTTTATCTGATTTACCTTGGCATCGACGCGTTACGTAAGCGGCGCGAACATACCAACGAAATGCTCGAATCAGGTTCGACCATGGCGCCATCTGCTTTACGCACGATTCGAGATGGATTTGTGGTTGGCATCTTGAACCCCAAGGGAATTGTCTTTAACGCTGCTGTCACTCCGCAATTTATTGATCGCGCAGATGGCAAGGTGATCTTGCAACTGATTTTGCTCGGTGCAATTTTCTCGTTACTGGCGCTAATCCTTGATGGCACCTGGGGAATTCTTGCCGGGACTGCTCGTAATTGGTTAGCAACAAATGTTCAGAGAATTGTCTTCCTACGCAGCGCCGGTGGAATTGTGATGGTTATTCTCGGAGCGCTTGTTTTAATTCAAATATAGTAATTACTCGTTCTCGTCATCAATCTCTTCGCCGCGTTGTAGTAGCTCCTTCGCGCGCGTTGCATAGATATCTACATACTCCTGCCCACTTAAACTTTGAATCTCTTTCATAATGGCATCTGTAATACTGCGAAGAACAAAAGGGTCTGCTGGGTCGCCATAATCCTTGAAATTCATCGGCTTTCCGAAGTACACGCCCACTCGCATAATTTTGGGGATCACCTTTCCCGTGGGTTGAATCTTCTCGGTATTTATCATCGCAACTGGAACAACAGTCGCCCCAGATTCAATGGCAAGGCGGGCAATTCCGGTGCGACCACGATAGAGACGACCATCGGGTGAACGGGTGCCCTCTGGATAAATTCCGATGCACTCGCCTTTTGAAAGGAGTTCAACTCCCGTCCGCACCGCTGCCTCACTTGCGCGACCACCAGAGCGATCGACGGGCACTTGCCCTAAAGCAATGAAAGACAACTTCTTAATGAAACCTTTGATGCCGGGTTGTGTGAAGTACTCCTGTTTAGCAAGAAACGTTACTTTGCGCGAAACAACTAATGGCATAAAAATCGAATCACTAAAGGAGAGGTGATTGGATGCAATGATTACCGGCCCTGAACTTGGCACGGAATCTAATCCACGCACTTTAGGGCGGAAAAGTAAGAGCAGGATGGGCATTAAGAAAGATTTAAGTAACCGGTATGGCATTTAGGCCCTAGCCAAATCGGCAACGCCAATTAACCCCGCGTCATTACCCAATGAAGCGGCGGCAAGCGGCGGAAGTGAGTGTCCAGAGAAGGATGCATTTCGCCGAAGGGATTCGCGAGCGGGTGAAATCAAAATCTCTCCTGCTTCAGACACTCCGCCTCCTAAAATAATTAAATCTGGATCGAGCGCCACAACAAGCGATGCTAGACCTAATCCCAGCCACTCACCGGTAATCTTAGAGGCGGTAGTGGCAATTCGATCACCATCGGCAGCTGCAGCAGCAACATGCTTTCCAGTCAGGCCCGCCAAAGTGCCATCTCCATAACTGAGAAGTTCAAAGGCGCGTTCAGGCGCAGCAGCAATAGCTTCCTCAACATGACGCATCAGCGCAGGACCTGCGCAATATTGCTCGAAACAACCTCGAGCGCCACAACCGCAGAGCGGACCGCTGACATTAAGACGCATGTGGCCAAACTCTGCAGCGGTTCCATGAGCGCCGCGAAAGAGTTCGCCATTTGTAATGAGCCCACCACCTAAACCAGTTCCTAAAATAAGAAAGATCATGTTCCGCGAATCTCGTCCAGCGCCATATCTATATTCGCCCCAACATGCAGCGTTCGCATCATTCTCAACGATTACTCGAGCGCCAATCATCGGCTCTAACTCTTCGGCAAGATTAACGCCAGTCCACCCAGCAATATTGGTTGCGGCGAGCATACGCTCGCGATCGGCAGAGACAAACCCAGCTGCCGAGAGGCCAATCTGTGAAATTTTTTCGCGGGTATCTTTTTGCAATTGCTGAACTAGCTCTGCAACAAGAGCAGTGAGCGCCCGACCACCTTCGCGGGGAGTTTCTCGACGAAGTCGAGCGATTACTCTCCCATCATCATCGACGACGCCACCTAGAAGTTTCGTTCCACCGACATCGATACCGATTGCCAGGGCCATTAGCGCGCTTTCAACCTATCCTCACTCGTTCCAGTTACCCATTGAACTCAGTACTCCTCTAGCCCTCTAGCCCTCAATGTGTGCTTTCAACTCCTTGAGGGTTTGATCCACAACAGCCTTCTCCGCTTTTTGTCGCATCATGTCGGGAACGGGCATTGATAACGCAACCGTCAGTGAATAGCTCACCTCAGTCTCGTCGCCGATACTTTTGAGCTCTTGATGGCCATCCATTTCGGTCAATAAATCTGCGCTTTCAAGAGAGAAAGAGAGCGCTGCAGGAAAGGAGCTCCAATCAAAAATTAAGGTTGCTTCATCCCGAAGAGCGCCTGAGGCGAGCGACATCTCGACCTTCGTTGGTTGGACCTGGCCCCCCTCAATAACTTTCACTGACTTCATAGAACTTGACCATGTGGGATAGTCGCCGACTGCCGCAATGGCTTTGGCAACCTGGTCGATTGGGGCTTCGATAATGATTGTAGATCGGGTCTGACTCATGGTCGCAAGGTTACCCTTCTCAGCAAGCGGATGCCTACGCTAACGTCTACCCTGCCTACCAAGGTAAGCCCTTGTCGCCACTAAGGAGTGCGCAATGAAAGAGGTCTCCGTACCTGCCCTTGTCCCACCTGCCACTGAGGGAAACCTCACCGATCTCATTATCAACCGGGCGCATTTTGAGCCCGAGCGAACAATGCTCTCTCGTCCAGTTGGAGAGGGATGGCAACCAGTAAGCGCTCGAACTCTTGAAGCCGAGGTACGCGCAGTTGCCAAGGGATTGATAGCTGCTGGAATTAAAAGTGGGGATCGAGTTGGACTTCTTTCACGAACGCGATACGAGTGGACCATTATGGATTTTGCCATTTGGTTCGCAGGTGGCGTTGTAGTTCCGGTTTATGAAACTTCATCAGCAGAGCAGATTGAATGGATCTTGGAAGATTCAGGGGCTGTGGCCATGGTTGTTGAAACGCCAGCCCATGCTGCGCTAGTAGAAACCGTTCGCACAAAAAATCTTCAACATATTTTTATCATCACCGATGATGCTCTCTCTCAATTAGCGCAAAAAGGAACTGGCATTTCTGATG
>JBEGVX010000021.1:0-2576 GCA_041178105.1 Actinomycetota bacterium | reverse complement strand
TCACATCAGAAATTCTCGCTAAGTACCTTAATGATGATGTTGCGCTAGTTTCACTACAAGTTATTCAGTATCGATCGGGTGCGCGCTCTGATATCAAGGCGCTCACTGACCTAGTACGAGTACATGGCGCGCTTTTGGTCTGGGATGCTTCCCATGCGGTCGGTGCGATTGAGATGGATTTTGATAAAAATGGCGTTGATCTTGCCGTCGGTTGTACATATAAATATGGAAACTCTGGTCCGGGCGCACCTGCCTGGCTTTACGTACGAAAAGAGCGACAACGCGAACTCCACGTTCCCATACAGGGATGGTTTGCGCAGCGCGAACAATTTGAGATGGGAGCTAACTTTGAACGGAGCGAAGAGATCCGCGGCTTTCAAATCGCGAGCCCATCGATCATCGGCTTGCGGGCAATCAACAGCGCTTTCAAGATGATTGAAGAGGCTGGTATCTCGGCCATTGAGGAGAAAGCGCGTACTGGAACTTCTCTGATGATTGACCTATTTGATCAGTGGTTGGCTCCGCTTGGATTTGAGCTCAACACCTCGAGAGAGCCATTTGAGCGGGGTGGCCACATCTCTCTTAGGCATGAAGAGGCGAAACGAATTAGCGCTGCACTTCGCAAGTTCCAGAAAGTGATCCCCGATTATCGGGTGCCCAACCAATTGCGGCTAGCTATCTCTCCACTGGCAACCTCGTATCTTGAGGTATATGAGGGCTTCAGCCGAATTCGAGATAGCGTAATGAAGGAAGAGTTTTTACAGATTGATCCGGTTTCGAGGAGGGTCACCTAATGTCCCTAAGGTTTCGTCGCTCCATCAAGTTGATTCCAGGAGTCCGACTCAATTTCAGCAAGAGCACAATTGGGCTCTCTGTAGGTGTTCCCGGTGCTCGAGTAAGCGTGAATTCACGAGGAGATGTGTACACCTCAGCCGGCATTCCTGGCACCGGGCTTTACAACGTCGAGCGGAGCTCCCTGCGCGGTTCACGTTCGCGAGGTCGCACAAAAATCTCTGAAGAAGAGATTTATATTCCTATGCGCCCACCAAAACCAAGTCTTTTTGCCATGGGGAGAGAACGAAACTTCTTCAAATTCCTCGGCGAACATTTTGAAGGAGAGAATGTTGCACCTGGTAAAGCGACCATCGATCGGGCATTCGAGTTAGCAGATAAGTATCGACGAATTAAGTATTCATACTTGGCTTTAGCCTGCTTAGTTGGCGCACGTAATGATAAAAATTTTCCAGATTTGCTAAAAGTTAGCGCTGAAGTTTGGCAAAATCGAAATGAAGCTTTTGGAACTTTTGAAGCACGGAAGTATTTTCCGCAGATGAAGATTGAGCTTCCTATTAGTACAGGAATTTCTTATATTGACTCTTTTGGATTGACCGCTTTTGGATTTCTGTACGCCGAAGTACTTCAGGAGGCGAATCAAGGTGAATTGGCGTTCAGAGTTCTCGAAGAGATGCCAACAACACAATTAAATGCAGTCTCAGCGGTGTATATTGAACTCAGTAGTGGAAAATTTCAGGATGTTCTCGACTCAACTGAAGAGTTAGAACTTGAGGACGAGGCCACCGGAATGCTTTTCATCATGCGCGCTGCCGCACTTTCCCAATTGGGCTTCCACGATGGCGCTTTGGAAGCTGTTAAGAAAGTAGTTGCTAAGAGATCACTTGATGAAGAGGTCCGCAATCGAGCGCTCTGGGAGCGGGCAAATATCTTTGAACGCCAAGGGAAAAGATCACAAGCCCTTAAGGAGCTTGAGAAGATTGTTTTGGCAGATAGCAAATACCCTGAAGTGATGACGCGAATTACCAATCTTCGTGGAGCGACACAAAGCGGGGAGTAATTCCTCGAGCGTGTCATTGACATATTTATACCCACAGGGTTGAGAGAATATGAGTCGGCCCCTGGAAGTATCAGTTCCAGGGGCCTCAACTCTTCGCCGGCGCGCATCTCCTTCGGCCTTCACCACACGATGTGAGCTGATCCTTACATCACACCTGCGGTGTAACTAGTTACCTAGTTACGCACAATGGGCGCCTTCTACGGCTCGAACCTTCCGTATTCCAACTCCGCGATGATCAGTTGCGTTTTACATAGATATTGCTATCTCTGTAGTTGTTATCCGATCCGACACTTCACTGATTTCCTTTTGTCTACTCTCAATGAAGTTAGGTAATTTCTACTCCTACTCAAATAGTGGCTCAAGGGGGTTTTACTGACGATTTTCTGAAGGTGAAGTTGAGGGTTCTAGCCTGCGAATGGCGGATTTGCTGGCTTTTGAGCCCTGTCCGATTTTCATGCGTCGCAGGTAGTGCAAAGTTTTTGAAGCACCAATGTAAATAATAAAACAGGTGAAGGGGAACCACGTTTTCGCGCTACAAGTCAGGCAAAGAGAGAAAATTCTAGAATTAATAAATTGTAGATTTTCTACTATCTAGTGTCACAGTTACATAAAGTTCTTAACTGGAATCGTTATTTGATTGTAATTGAAATCGTACTCAATTACTCTCGTTAAAAATCTCGAAAGAGATAGAAAACCTATCCGGGGGGAAAATTGAAAAAGAATC
>JBEGVX010000020.1:0-3356 GCA_041178105.1 Actinomycetota bacterium | reverse complement strand
GGATGAGGAAGTAGCTCTAGTCAACGTCATTCGAAAAAGCGGCAAGCCAGTTATCTTGATTGGTAACAAGGCAGATTCACCTGAAATCGAATTGGCAATCCATGAACTGTGGCAATTAGGTTTAGGGGAACCAATTCCAGTTTCAGCGTTACACGGAAGAGGTAGTGGTGACTTGCTTGATTTAGTCGTCGCGGCTCTTCCCGATCGACATGTGCTCGAAGAATTCGATCAGATTCGACGTGTAGTTCTCCTGGGACGGCCAAATGTGGGTAAATCGAGCCTGCTCAATTCGTTAGCTGGAGAGACTCGTGCGATTGTTGATTCCGTCGCAGGTACTACTCGCGATCCGATTGACGAAGAGTTGGAATTTGGTGGGGAAACTTGGCGTTTTATCGATACTGCAGGTATTCGTAAGCACGCTCACCAAGCAAGTGGCACTGAGTATTACGCGATGTTGCGCACTGAATCTGCTTTGGAAAGAGGAGAGGTCGCAATACTTGTTATCGATGCATCCGAACCCATTGCAGAACAAGATTTGCGGATTATGTCCAAGGTGGTTGATTCTGGAAGAGCACTTGTCATCGCAATGAATAAATGGGATTTAGTTGATGAAGACCGGCGTGAAGCTTTAGAGCGAGAGAAAGAACGAGAACTCAATCAAGTGGAATGGGCGGAGCGAATTAATATTTCAGCGAAAACTGGGTGGCATAAAGATCGTCTTGCCCCGGCGCTTCGCCGAGCGCTCGAAGGTTGGCAAATGCGAATCCCCACTTCAAAGCTCAACTCATTTCTCGGCGCACTTATTGCAGCAACTCCACCGCCAGTACGTGGCGGCAAGCAGCCAAAAATTCTCTTCGCCACCCAACCAAGTACCTGTCCACCACGTTTCGTAATTTTCGCGAGTGGATTTCTGGAACCCTCGTATCGTCGCTTTATTGAACGAAGACTTCGTGAGGAGTTTGGCTTTGCTGGCACACCGGTAGAGGTTTCGGTTCGCATCCGAACTTAACGCGACGATCGTCAGTAAATTGCGGAAGATAAGAGTCAAAGATTAGAAAGTTTCAGCGCAGATGCGTAGACTTTGAAGTGCAAAACCGGGACGTAGCGCAGCTTGGTAGCGCACCAGGCTGGGGGTCTGGGTGTCGCAGGTTCAAATCCTGTCGTCCCGACGTTGAGAGGGCACAAGAGAGCACGAGTGAGCACGAGAGAACGTGAGAGAACATGAGAGAACGTGAGAGAAAATGACTAACGTGCGTGGCGATGGTGATCGCTCACCATCAATTCTCACGATTCCAAATGCGTTAACTTTGTTGCGTGCTCTGGGAATTCCCGTTTTCTTATGGGCCCTTTTCGCCGGCAATCAAGATTTTTTGGCCATAGTAATTCTTGTGCTGGCAGGCGCGACAGATTATCTCGACGGAAAACTCGCTCGAGCGCTCAATCAATATTCTCGATTGGGAGAACTTCTTGACCCATTGGTTGATCGGCTGTACATCGCTGCAGTGCTGATCGGTTTAACCATCAGAGGAGTGATTCCGCTATGGCTTCTGACTCTACTTATTCTCCGAGATTTGATTTTGGCCACTACTTTGCCGGGGCTATATCGGATAGGGAAGGGGCCGCTACCGGTCACATTTCTCGGAAAAGCGGCAACTCTCAATCTTCTGTATGCCTTTCCGCTCCTGCTTTTGGCAGAACAAAATGGCGCATGGGCGAGCGCTGCCGGGCTCTTTGCCACTGCTTTCGCCGGCTGGGGCGTTCTCCTTTATTTATTGACAGGGGTGCAATATTTTTTTGAAGCTCGCTCGCAGATTCGTGGTGCGAGCGATACGGTAACGCCCTGAACCAAAGTACCTGCCGTATGAATAACCACAGGTAACTAGAAAGATTTAAGAATAGAAAGAAAGGTGCGCGTACAGATGAGTTCAATCCCAACGCATTTGAAATACACAGCAGAGCATGAATGGATTGAAATTATCTCTGACAATCGAGTACGAGTGGGAATTACTGATTTCGCTCAGCATGCGCTCGGTGACATTGTTTATGTTCTGACGCCGAAAGTTGGCGATCATGTGCGCGCTGGTGCAGTTTGCGGTGAAGTTGAATCGACGAAGAGCGTGAGCGAGATTTACTCACCCGTTGCCGGAGAAATTTCTGCCATCAACGATGCGGTCATCTCGAGCCCAGAGTCCATCAACTCCTCGCCATACGGCGCAGGATGGCTCTTTGAAATTGATGCGGTCTCCCAAGCAGATATGGCTGCCCTCCTTGATGACCAGACCTACGCCAAGCTGACTGCAGCGGATTAAAGGCGCTGTAAACCCTCAATTACGAGCGGGCTACCAGCGGGCTACGAGCGGAGAACTCTTCTTAATTAACTCGTTTTTTGGGCTTGACCGGCGGGCTTGCGCTCTTTAGGGTCGCGTGTAAAGGTTTACTAGAACCTTATCCAGCAGAGAGCTGGGTAGGTCGATTGGTAGAGGGGAATGGGTGGGATAAATGTCCGACACCACTTCTATCAAACGTGATGCACCAACGCCTCTGCCGGAGCGAGCGCTGGAAAACCTCTCGCCAGTTGATCGGGGAGTGATTAGTGAACTCGGCGAAGGTAGCGCCTTGCTTCTGGTCCAAAAGGGTCCGAATGCTGGTGCACGCTATTTGCTCAACAGTGATCTTGTTAGCGTGGGCAGAAATCCTGAGAACGAAATTTTTCTAGACGATGTAACAGTCTCGCGTAAACATGCCGAATTTCATCGATTAAATGGAAGATTTTCTGTTCGAGATAGCGGCAGTTTGAATGGGACTTATGTTAATGGTGAACTCGCAGAGCAAACTGACTTGATAAACGGAGATTCTGTGCAGATTGGAAAGTATCGATTGTTGTACATAACTAATGGAGGTAAGAAGTGAGCGTCCCAGCCCGCGCGTATTTGAGTATCGGGGAAGTATTAGGAAAGCTCCGCGGGGAGTTTCCGGACGTCACTATCTCTAAAATTCGTTTTCTAGAATCTGAAGGATTGATTGAGCCACAGCGAACTCCCTCTGGTTACCGAAAATTTTCCCATCACGATGTCGATCGCTTGCGATATGTATTGGGTGCACAACGTGATCACTACTTACCTTTGAAAGTAATCAAGGATCATCTTGATGCTCTTGATCGGGGTCTAGAACCGCCAGCGCTCCCCGGTGCTACTGCTCTTGCACCTCGCGTTGCCACCGTTGATGGCGAAAAACTCTTCGGTGAGAGCTCAGATTTGAAGCTATCTCGAGGCGAGCTATTGGAAAGTTCACAGCTGAGTGAAGCGCAGCTTGTTGAATTAGAAAGTTATGGGTTAATTGCGAGCAATAGTAAACAT
>JBEGVX010000019.1:0-3918 GCA_041178105.1 Actinomycetota bacterium | reverse complement strand
GGCCTCTTATCTTCACTCTATGGACGTCGACGTCGAATCTGGATTCGCGTACAAGGTGACCGAGTTGAAGTTGCAGGACTTGCAAAGAATAGTGCGCCGGGACTTGAGGCGGAGATGCAGAAATTTGTTAGCGCAATTAGAGGAGAGAAGTAATGCAGACAACGTGGGCCTATATTTCAAACTACTTTGTCTATTCCGCGATGGCCGTCTTCACCATCTCTTTCATCGCTCATGCCTTTGAAACAGCCTTTGCTGTTCGCGCTCCTGAAATTGCGGATTCAACAGATGGCAGCCTCCTAACGAAGACTCTTGACTACAAGCGCACCGAAAAGACAGCTCGCATAGCAACAGCAATGATGATCCTGGGATTTATCTTGCTACTGGCAGGAGTAATTACTCGCGGAATCTCAGCAAAGCATGTTCCCTGGGGAAATATGTACGAGTTCTCTATTACGGGCGCCTTGGCATTCACTGGCGCTTATCTTGCAGCTCTTCGTAAATACGATCTACGTTGGCTCGGACTCTTCGTTTCAATTTCGGTGCTACTTGCGCTCGGAACTGCAATTACCTTGCTCTATCGCAATAGCGCACCACTTGTTCCAGCCCTGAAATCAACCTGGCTCGTTATCCATGTCATCGCAGCAATTATTTCCGGTGGAGTATTCCTCCTTGCCAATGTGGTTGCAGCTGCGTACCTCTACCTCGAAAGAGTTGAAGCACACGGGCCGCGCCCACTCTGGTTACAACGAGTGCCATCTCTTGAAGTTCTCGATCAGCTTTCCTATCGACTCGTAGCCTTTGTATTTCCGCTCTGGACCTTTGCAGTTATCGCGGGAGCAATTTGGGCTGAGAGCGCATGGGGTCGTTACTGGGGCTGGGATCCAAAGGAGACATGGGCGTTTATTACATGGGTTGCCTATGCCGCTTATCTGCATGCACGAGTCACGGTTGGTTGGCGCGGTCGTCGCGCTGCCTGGCTCTGCATCTTTGCAGGATCAACATTCCTCTTTAACTACGTCTATGTAAATGTCTGGGGAACCGGCAAACATACATATTCCGGTCTGTAAGAGATTAATGCTCGATGATTTCTGCTGAGGTAGTTGGCTTTATCGCTGGCGCTCTTGGGATGTTCTTCGGACTTCCACAGGCGCTGCGAGTTCGCCGATTGGGCCATGGACGTGGAGTCAGCTTAATTTCTTGGCTTCTGCAATTCGGTGTTGCAACATCGTGGGCAACATATGGTTTTGATGTGAAGTCACCATCAGTTCTTTTCACAAATGTTGGCGCGGGAATTGTTAATGCCACGGTTATCTGGGCAATCATTCAAAATAGATTCAAATCAATCGCCATTCTGACTACGTACGTTGCAGTCCTTGCAACGCTCGTCTTAGTACTTCCTTCAGCGCTCGTTTCAGCGCTACTTATTGCTCTTGTCTTTGCCCAATCACCTCAGGTATATAAGTCATATAAGAACATTGCGGGTGGAAAAGATTCGGCAGTTTCTGTACTTGCCCTCAGCGTGAGCTCGTTCAGTATTTTTCTCTGGTTTATCTACGCAATCATGATTGAAGATACGCTCATCAAAGTAAGTACAACAATCTCTTTTTCAACAAATGTCGCGATTATCGTCTTAGAAATTATAGGTAAACGCTCGCGCGCGCTAAATGCTGCGTAAGAAATCTGGGTCGTCATCTGGCGGAAGAATGCGCTTCTTAGGCTTCTTTCCACCGCCACCGTTACGGGGTGTGCGACCAATTACTAAGTATGCGATCGCGCCGAATGTGCCGGTGAAGAAGATAATGAGAAGCCAGCCCCATTTAGGTAACTTCTTGATCTCGTGATCTTCGCGACGTGCGCAATCAATAAAGGAGTAGAGAACTAGCGCGAGCGAGACAAGAACTAGGAATCCCTGCAATTTGATCATGAAGCGAGTCTACTTCGTTAGAAAGAGAGCGCGAGTGCAAAGGTGAGGCCGAAGTGGAGCTGTAACTGGCCTGTTCTGCCTAAGAGCGGGATTAGATCCACACCTTTTGCACCAGCCAAGACTTCTCGTGCAATGGCATATGCCTGAGGCGCAGTAGTTAAGGTTAGAAGCGCTAAGGGATGTCCGGTAAAGATAGGGAAGATATAGGCAGAGATAAGCAGAAGAGCGAAGAATTTACGAGAGTTCTTATCTCCAAGTTTTACAGCGAGGGTTCGCTTACCAACCAATTGATCGCCAGGAATATCGCGAATGTTATTGATCGCAAGAAGTGCACAAGATAGCGATCCCATGGGAATCGATGCAGCAAAGGCTGCGGCGGTGAAGTGCAGTGTTTGCACGTAGAAGGTTCCGACAGTTGCAACAACTCCAAAGAATGTAAAAACAGATAGTTCGCCAAAGCCGCGATACCCGTATGGAGTATGTCCTCCGGTATAGCCCCAAGCTGCAAGAACTGATGCAAGGCCAACAAGAAGAATCCACCAGGAAGAGAGAAAGGCAAGTGCTAATCCAGCCAGACATGCAACAAGGAATGAAAACTGCGCTGCACGCTTGACTGCACTTGCTGAAGCAATACCTGAACCGACGAGCCGAACCGGACCAACGCGATCATCGTCGGTACCACGAATTCCATCGGAGTAATCATTGGAGTAATTGACTGCAATTTGTAGTGCCAGACTGACAATGAGAGCAAGAAAGGCTTGAAGTGGCTTCCACTCTTTTCCGGCAAGGACGGTTGCGACGACGACGGGAGCAACGGCGGCTGGCAGTGTGCGAGGGCGAGCACCTTGAATCCAAATATTAATTTGGCGCCTCCATTAATAGCTCGGTTAACTTCTTGCGATCAACTTTACCAATACCGATGAGCGGAAGTTCGGGTAAGTGAAGAAATCCCTTTGGTTTACTGAAATCTCCAAATTGCTCGCCAAGATACTGAGCAACTTCTTGCTCGGTTGGGAAACCATCACCAGCGATTGCTACATGTAAAGCATCGCCCCATTTGGGATCCTTTACAGAAAATGCAGCGAATGATTTGTGGGGGAAGTGCGCATGTAAAGATGTCTCGATTGCGCTGAGAGAAATATTTTCACCACCAGTGATGATGACATCATCGCTTCTGCCCTCGACTATAAGTTTTTCATTCTCAATGCGGCCTAGGTCAGATGAGTGGAACCAGCCATCTTTACATTGTGTATCCCATAGCGCTTCGGCACCAAGGTAGGTATGAGCAAGGACTGTTCCTTTGATTGCAATTCGATTCTCAGGCGTGATCGAGATTTCAACGCCCTCAAGAGGGATGCCGTTATAAACACAACCGCCAGAAGTTTCAGTCATCCCGTAGGTCACGACAACGTTAATCCCTGCCTTCTCAGCCTGAAGATGAAGATCGGGTGTGAGTGCAGCTCCACCAACAAGAACAGCTTTTGCGCCAACGAGGTGTGCAAGCAGTTCTGAATCTCCATTGAGTGCTTTAAATAATTGTGTCGGAACCACTGCAGTGAAATCTGCACGGGGATATTCGCCTTGGTGTTTACGTAGATCAATTGGTTCAATTCCTAATTCGAGCGCGCGCACAAGCACATTGATTCCAGCGATATGAGTCAGTGGCAAAAGCAGTGACCAAGAATTTCCGAACTCAGCACCCAGCGCCTTATTTGATGCGCGCGCTGACGAGAGAAGAGCGGAGGCGGATAGACCTACCTCTTTTGATGTGCCAGAGCTTCCGGTTGTCGCAACGACGAGACTGACTCGAGCTGGAACGTGGGTTAGCGTGGTGTGGCCAAACGCAAGCGCCGGCCCATCAGATACCAAGGCCTTGGCGATACGAGCCATCGATTCGCTGACGGTCCATTCAGGATTGGCCAAGCGAAGTTCTCGTTGTGCGTTCTGCTCCATTGCCCGCGTAGGCTATCGCTCGTAGACCAAATGGAGGAATC
>JBEGVX010000018.1:0-6339 GCA_041178105.1 Actinomycetota bacterium | reverse complement strand
AATGTGAGAATGCAAAAGAGCGTCGTAGCTATTGGCATCTTCGATGGTGTTCATCGCGGACATCAGAAGATTTTGGCTCGCGCTCGAGAGGTTGCTAATGCACTCTCATTACCTGTTTTTGCTCTGACATTTCACCCCCATCCCACAGCAGTGCTCGCACCTGATCGACAACCGCTCATGCTTTTGAATATTCATAGTCGAGTGGAATTACTTGAACACTTTGGCGCTGAAGATGTCGAAGTCATTACCTTTAGTAAAGAGTTCGCGGCGTTATCGCCCAGCGCATTTATTGAAGATATTTTACTTGGACAACTGAGCGCTGCTCATGTTGTTGTGGGCGAGAACTTTTCTTTTGGCGCCAAGGCCAGTGGTTCGATTGCTGATATCAAACGGTATGTAGATGCTGATTCAGTCCCATTGCTGAGTGATGATCTAGGTGTCATCTCATCAACTCGAATTCGCGCACATATCGCTCAAGGGGAGATTGAATCGGCTAACACACTCCTAGGGCGCGCACATTTTCTCCAAGGAGAAGTTGTGCACGGTGAAAAACGAGGACGCGAAATTGGTTACCCGACGGCGAACCTTGAACAATTGATCGGGATGGCGATTCCACCTGATGGAATTTATGCCGGTTATCTGAGCGTCGAAGATAAAGAGCGCGACAAACATCGTATGCCAGCAGCAATTTCCATCGGTACCAACCCCACTTTTCCTCCCTCCTTTCCTGGTGAGCGTCCACGCCAAGTCGAGGCATATGCGCTCGATCGAGACGATCTTGACCTCTATGGCCAGCGCGCCGCCATCGAATTCCTCTCCTTCTTGCGCCCCACAATTACCTTTCCGGGGTTGGAGCCGCTCTTGGTGCAGATGGCCGAGGATTGCGCTCAGGCTCGAGCAGTAGTTGAGCGGGATAGCGCCAAAAAGCTCGAATTGGGTCATAACCAGCCCCGCTGGTAGCCTTGGCAGTCGGACAGGTAGGGAACGGGCCTTCATAGGCCAAAGACCAAATCTGGCGTAAGCACGGCGCACTCCGGGTAATCCCGGCCAAATAGAAATGAAAGTGAGAACCAGAACATGGCTTTAGCTCCGGCGAAGAAGAAGGAGATCATCTCCACCTATGGCAAGTCTGCTGTAGACACCGGCAGCCCAGAATCACAGATTGCAATGCTCTCGCAGCGCATCAGTGATCTCACTGAGCATTTGAAGAGTAATGCAAACGACCACCATGGTCGTCGAGGACTTTTGCTTTTAGTTGGACGTCGCCGCCGTTTACTTCAATATTTGGAAAAAATCGATATCGAGCGTTATCGCTCAATCGTCGATCGTCTCAGCCTGCGCCGATAACAAATTAGAGAAATACAAAACTAGGCGCGAACCTTCGCTCGATAGGTTGGGGTCCTCGGTAGTGGCTCTCGGATAATCATGCCGACAGCTTCGATCGATGATCTCCATCGCAAGTAGCGGAAAATAATCGCGAGATATGGAGAGGACCCATGTCGGGTCACGACGCAACAATTCATTCATCAGAGGCAGTAATCGATAACGGAAAATTTGGAAAGCGAATCATTCGCTTCGAAACCGGACGTATTGCTCGCCAAGCAGCAGGTTCTGCAGTAGTCACGCTCGACGAGGACACCATGCTCCTTTCGGCAACTACTGCTTCCAAAAATCCAAAGGATCAATTCGACTTCTTTCCATTAACCGTGGATGTTGAAGAGCGAATGTATGCAGTTGGCCGCATCCCTGGTTCATTCTTCCGTCGCGAAGGACGTCCAAGTGAGGATGCAATTCTTACTTGCCGACTCATCGATCGACCACTACGCCCATCATTCGTGAAGGGGCTACGAAACGAAGTACAGATTGTCGTTACTGTGCTTTCACTTAACCCAGCTCATCTTTATGACGTTGTTGCAATCAATGCATCGTCAATGTCTACCCAACTTGCCGGACTACCATTCTCTGGCCCAATTGGTGGTGTGCGTATTGCACTCATCGATGGTCAGTGGGTTGCATTCCCAACTCACTCCGAGCTTGAGCGTGCAGTATTCGACATGGTCGTTGCTGGACGTATCGCAGGCGATGATGTTGCAATCATGATGGTCGAAGCAGAGGCAACGACCCACACCATTGAACTCATCAAGGGTGGTGCGCAAGCTCCAACCGAAGAGATTGTTGGTGCAGGACTTGATGCAGCAAAGCCATTTATCAAAGCGCTCTGCGAAGCACAGATTGAATTAGCAAAAGTTGCTGCAAAGCCAACTGCTGAATTTCCGGTCTTCCTTGAGTACCAAAGCGATGCGGCTGAGGCTGTAGCGAAGAAGGTTAAGGACGAGACTGCAAAGGCGCTTACTATCGTTTCAAAGGCTGATCGCGAAGAGAAGCTCGATGCGATTCAGGCAAGCGTGCTCGAAGAGTTAGCTACAGAGTTCGAAGGTCGCGAAAAGGAATTGAAGGCGGCATTCAAATCTCTTCAGAAGAAATTAGTTCGTGATCGTGTCCTTCGCGAGAAGGTTCGTATTGATGGACGTGGTCCGCGCGATATCCGTCCGATTACTGCTGAGGTAGAGGTTGTACCTCGCGTCCATGGTTCAGCGCTTTTTGAGCGAGGCGAGACTCAGATTATGGGAATCACCACTCTCAATATGTTGAAGATGGAGCAACAACTCGACACGCTCAATCCAGAGACCACTAAGCGATACATGCACAATTACAACTTCCCGCCATATTCAACCGGTGAGACCGGACGAGTGGGTTCGCCAAAGCGTCGTGAAATTGGACATGGCGCCCTCGCTGAGCGTGCTCTCGTGCCAGTTCTGCCATCGCGCGAAGAGTTCCCTTATGCAATCCGACAAGTGTCAGAGGCATTCGGTTCCAATGGATCAACCTCCATGGGTTCGGTCTGCGCATCAACCCTTGCGCTACTAAATGCTGGTGTGCCGCTTAAGGCGCCAGTTGCAGGAATCGCCATGGGATTGATTTCCGATGAGGTGGATGGCAAGACTGAATACGTCGCAATCACCGACATCCTTGGCGCAGAAGATGCATTTGGAGATATGGATTTCAAAGTAGCCGGAACGAAAGAGTTTGTCACCGCGCTACAACTTGATACCAAGCTCGATGGAATTCCAGCTTCTGTCCTCGCTGGAGCTCTTCTTCAGGCGAAGGAGGCGCGACTTACGATTCTTGGAATCATGAATAGCGCAATCGATACGCCAGATGAGATGAGCTTGCTCGCACCTCGAATCATCACGGTGAAGATCAATCCAGATCAGATTGGTGCAGTTATTGGTCCAAAGGGCAAAGTCATCAACGAGATCCAAGATCAGACCGGCGCTGAAATTTCTATCGAAGATGATGGAACTATTTATATTGGCTCCACTGAAGGGGCAGCTGCAGAGGCAGCAAAGGCACGCGTTATGGCAATTGCCAATCCGCATGTTCCAACTGTTGGTGAAAAGTACAACGGTACCGTTGTAAAAATCGCTAACTTTGGCGCCTTTATCACTCTCTACCCAGGAAAAGATGGTCTCCTCCACGTCTCGCAGATTCGCAAGATGCATGGTGGAAAGCGGATCGAAAACATTGAAGATGTCATGAAGGTTGGCGATCAAATCGAGGTTGTTATCGGTGAGATCGACGAGAAGGGCAAGCTCTCTCTCGAACCAGTCCTTGCTAATGCCGAATAATTAATAACTGAAGCTAACGCTATGACGGTTACTCGAACTGTTCTTCCGTCAGGTCTTCGGATCGTGACGGAAGAAGTTTCGACTGTTCGTAGCGTTGCTTTCGGAATCTGGGCCAATGTTGGATCACGAGACGAGAACCCATCGGTCGCCGGCGCTTCACACTTTTTAGAACATTTACTTTTCAAGGGAACATCTACACGCTCTGCTCTTGACATCTCCGCAGCCGTTGATGCTGTTGGTGGAGAGATGAATGCATTTACTGGCAAGGAGTACACCTGCTTCTATGCTCGCGTAATTGATGCGGACTTTTCGATTGCGGCAGAGGTTATTTGCGACATGATTCGCGACTCACTTGTCAGAAGTGAAGATGTGGATTCTGAACGCACAGTGGTGCTCGAAGAAATTGCAATGCGTGATGATGATCCAAGTGATCTTGTCCACGACTTATTCTCTGAGACTCTCTACGGCGACACTCCTATTGGACGGCCGATTCTTGGAACTGTGGATTCAATTACCAACATGACGCGACGTTCGGTTAATGATTATTACAAGAGGAAATACTTGCCAGAGAATCTTGTGGTTGCGGTAGCAGGCAATATCACTCACGATCGAGTGGTCGAACAAGTCACACGATTGCTTGGTGATTTCCTTAACTCCTCAGCTAAACCAGCGGCGCTCCGCCCAACTGCGAAAGTTAAGGCGCGCGGTCGCGGTGAAATTGGGCTTATCTATCGAAAGAGTGAGCAGGCAAATATCCTCCTTGGTTTCCCATCAATTGATCGAACAGATGAACGACGATTTGCACTCTCTGTACTTACTTCAGCGCTAGGCGGTGGAATGTCATCGCGCCTCTTCCAAGAGGTACGTGAAAAGCGTGGCCTTGCTTATTCGGTTTATGCGTCGATGCAGCAATTTGCCGGCGGGGGAATCCTCTCGCTCTATGCGGGCTGTAATCCTGAGAAATCAAAAGAGGTGACAACGATTTTCCGCGACGTGTTGGGGGATGTCGTCAGTTCAGGGCTTACCGATGAAGAGTTGGAGCGGACAAAAGGGCAAGTAGCTGGCTCTATGGTCCTTGGTCAGGAGGACACCGGCTCGAGAATGGTTCGAATCGGCAAGAGCGAGTTAGTTTATGGTGAAATTAAGAGTATGGATGAGATTCTCGCCAGTGTGCGATCGGTAGATCAGAGCCAGGTCTCTCAACTTGCCTCTGAGATTTTCACCGCGCAACCAACTCTTGCAATTGTTGGGCCATATAAGAAGAGTTCGCACTTTGCAACGGCGGTAGCCAAATGATTCGTGTTGGCGTTCTTGGTGCACGCGGAAAGATGGGTAGTACGGTTGTAGATGCGGTAAATAATGCGACCGACATGGAAGTTGTATCCGCTTTAGATCTTGGCGATTCACTCGAAGCGCTCGTTGCAAACAAAGCAGAGGTCGTTGTTGATTTCACGACACCCGACGCGGTGATGGGAAATCTCTCCTTTTTAATTGAGCATGGAATTCACGGAGTAGTTGGCACAACTGGTTTTGATGAGGGTCGACTTACTACGCTACGAAGCCAGCTAGTGAAGGCCCCCTCTGTTGGAGTTTTAATTGCTCCTAATTTTGGGTTGGGCGCAATTCTCATGATGGAATTTGCAAAGAAGGCGGCGCCGCTTTTCGAATCTGTTGAGATTGTCGAACTTCATCATCCAAATAAAGTGGATGCACCTAGTGGAACAGCAAAACGCACCGCTGAGTTGATTTCTGATGCACGAGCGAGAGCAAAGAGTGCGGCGATGCCTGATGCGACAAAGGAGAGCCTTGTCGGAGCGCGCGGTGCAGAGGTTGGCGGCGTGCCCATTCATTCAGTTCGCGCTCGAGGATTTGTCGCCCACCAAGAAGTCATCTTTGGTGGGATAGGGGAGACTTTGACTATTCGCCATGACTCTCTCGACCGGCAGAGCTTCATGCCGGGTGTACTTCTGGGAATTAAGAGGATTTCGAGCGCTCCTGGATTAACTATTGGCTTAGAGCACTTCTTAGATTTAAATAATTAATAGAGCGAGCAAGATGAAGGGGTAGCAGATGATCACAATGTACGCAGCTGATTGGTGTGGCGATTGCCGCAGGTCAAAGCGGTTATTAGCAGAATTAAACGTTCCCTACACACTTATCGATGTCGATGCAGACGAGAGCGCTGCCGAAAAAGTTATCGCCATTAATAATGGAATGCGCTCCATCCCTGTAATCGTCTTTGACGACGGCACTCATCTGACTGAACCTAGCGATGCAGCCTTGAAAGAGAAACTGCACTCCCTTGGAATCATCAAATAGCGTTCGGGGTAATTTAGAGCCGGTGTAACAGCGCAGACGTTCCTGTTGCGGCAATAAGCATCACTAAGAAGTTGGCTCGCAGCGAGAGCGCAATTGCCGCCACGGCGAGTCCTGCCAATCTTTGGTCAACTACTAACGTGGTTTTCTCAGCAAAAGTCTGAACGGCAACAAGCCCTGCGAGCAACGCTGTTGGAATGAGATCTGCAATTCGTGCGACGCGAGGATTAGTAAGTAGAGATTGTGGAATAGATTGGCCAAGATATTTAAATGCGAAGGCAAGCACGCTTGCACCAATCACAGCTCCCCACATCATGAGCGCACCCGCCATCCA
>JBEGVX010000017.1:0-8444 GCA_041178105.1 Actinomycetota bacterium | reverse complement strand
AACAAATCAGTTGCAACTAATGGTGCTCGCTTGGCTAAGGAAGCTTTTGCTGCTGTCACAAAAATCGTCAGCGCATGAGTAACTATGGGAGCTGCTGCGCGATAACTTGTGGGTTGATGAGATGCAAGCATTGAGGCAAGAAACCCGGCCAAAACATCGCCGGTACCGGCAGTGGAAAGTTCAGGACCACCAATGTCATCAATGTGAAATATGCCATCAGGTGTAGCAACTATCGATTGAAATCCTTTGAGTAACACAATCGCATTTAGCTGCTGTGCAGCAGTGAGCGCACAGCGTTCTCTATTCGATGGATCAAAGCCCATTTTCTTCACCTCCCCCTCGTGGGGTGTTAATAGCCAGAGCGAATCTGAAGGCGCTGGTTGATTAATCAAAGTCAGCGCTCCACCATCAACTACTAAACGAGCGACATCAGGTAACGCGCTTGTACGTGGCGAACCTGGACCAATGAGAACTGTCGTACATTTCGAAATCTCTTCTGAATCACTCACCGGATTGAGCGGGACAACATCGGGATAGGCGTGGAGCACCAACTCCGCAGGAAGATGTTCTCGTGCAAGATAGTTGATATATCCCGCTCCACCTCGTCGAGCGCCACCTACCGCCAAAACTGCTGCGCCGGGGAAGCGAGTTGATCCCGCATCGACAAGGAGGCGACCTGATGTGTATTTATTCCCGGTAAGGGTGCGCTCATGAAGAGGGTGAAGAGAGTGAAGAGGGTGAAGCGGATTACTGCTGGTCGTCGCCAAACTGACGGCGCTCCCAGCGCTCTTCCAATTTTCTGTTGAAAGTACTCTTGCGCTTCTGCCGAGGGGCCTTCGCGCCATTCATACTATTGAGCCCGGGTCGGGAAGAAGTAATTAACCGGTAAAGACCTGCAAGAGCAATAACAAAGCCAATAACTCCGGCAATAATTACTTGCATAACAAGACCGATGAAGAGAGTTGTAAATCCAAGTGCGATAAGCGCAAAACTTAAAATTGGTGAACGCTTTACTTTCTTCTGGGATAGCGCGGAGACGAGTTTGGGATCCTCCTGCGAAAGGGCAGCTTCCATTTGAGCGAGTAATCGCTCTTCATGCTCGGATAGTGGCATTGCCTACTCGCGCTCCCCTTCGTCTCTCGTTGCTACCAAAAATCTTAGCCCAGTCCGGGAGTTGTGGCTTGCCTGAGCCAAATCGTGAGAATAGCCAGGCTATTTAAGGTTATTCCTCCTCGTCCTGGCCAGAGCTCTCAATAAGGCGGGCTGGCTTGAGGGCGCCGCCACCAAAGCGTCGCCTGGCTCGGTCGAGCGCCTGATCGACCTGGCGCCACCCCTTCTCTCGAGAGCCGAGCGTGAGTTGCTCGACCAATCCAGCATTGCTCTCAAGATTCTCTAATCGCACTCCCACAAGCCGCACACGTGCACGAACCAGACCAAGTGCTGTGAAAAGGCGACGTACCTGTTCATAAATTTCTTGGGTGCTTGCGGTAGGCAGATCGATTGATTTTGAACGGGTGATTGTAGTGAAGTCACTAAATCGAATTTTAATTGCGATTGTACGAGCAACAAATTGTTGATCGCGCAACCGTCGAGCTACTCGCTCAGTCACTCGGAGGAGTTCCGCTAAAAGCTCTTCGTTATCGTCGATATCTCGCGCAAAAGTCTCTTCGGCGCCAATACTTTTTTCGATTGCGCTCTCTTCAACTTCGCGGAGATCTCTCCCCCACGCCAATTCGTAGAGGCTCTCTCCTTGTCCTTGACCGAGTGCGCGAATGAGCGTGCCGCGTGGCGTATGTGCGATATCACCAATCGTCTGCAGGCCAAGTTTGGTTAACGCTTCGCCAGTCTTTGGACCAACGCCCCATAACTCTCGAACGGGAAGTGGATGGAGAAATTCCAATACTCGATCATCGGCTATCTCAAGAATTCCATTGGGTTTACATCGACCAGAAGCTAATTTTGCAATTAACTTCGTTGTCGAGATTCCGACCGAGCAAGTGATCTTCAATTCACCTTCAATACGCGCTCTGATCTGCACCGCAATATCGCGTGCGGTGCCAATTAACCTCGTTGCGCCTGAGACGTCGATAAATGCTTCGTCAAGTGAGAGCGGCTCTACATGTGGCGAGAAGTCGCCAAAGATTCGCATGACATCGGCGGAGACTTCGCCATAGCGATGATGGCGGTTGGGTAGAAAAATGGCGTGCGGGGCGAGCCTGCGCGCTTGAGCAACAGGCATGGCAGCGCGAATACCAAATCCTCTCGCAACATAATTTGCAGAGGTCACTACTGCGCGCGGGCCTGCTCCGACAACTACAGCCTTCCCTTTGAGTTCGGGGTTATCAGCCTCTTCTACCGAAGCGAAGAATGCATCCATATCGACATGGAGAATTGTGCTCGGCTTCACCTCAGGCACTGGCGCTCTCCCCTTTTTCTTTACTTATATTAATAAGAGTATCCATCTCAGCTCGAAGAGTTGTGATATCTCGACTCTCGCGCCATCGCGCGTGCAATTCAGATAGATCCCAGGCGCAATCGGCGAGAATGGATACTCCACGTGCACCGGTGCGGCGTAAGGTGCCATGGATGAGAAGTAATTGGGAGCGATAGAGAACCCGACCAGAGTGAATCTGCGTCTTTTCGAAGAAGGTTGCATCGCTACACCCAGTTCCATCATCGAGAGTAATAAAGATGACGCGACGACCAGAGCGAACCGGTGGGCTCTGTAGGGCGACCTTAACGCCAGCAACAAAAAGTGGTGTTTTCGAGCGATGGCGAAGAAGATCAGTTGCTTGGACAACGCCAAGTTCGCGTAATAGATCATGATAAAAATCGATGAGGTGATGGCTGACATCAAGACCGAGAAGTGCAACTTCGTTACGCACCTTCTCACTTTCAGTAAGCGCGGGGAGGCCGCTTTTATTGAGCTCATCGCTTGGAAGTAGTGGGAGCGCTATCTGATCAGAGGATGGACCGCTCCATCGATCAATCTCTGCATAGTGCAGTAAGAGATCACGCCTATTGATATTGGGATGGAGTTCATCAAGGGCGCCAAGAAGAATGAGGTTCTCGACAATTGGTTGTGAGATGCGAGCGCGATAAACAAAATCAGCGAGATCAATAAAAGGTCGTCCAGAGATAATTTCTCTGATCTCTTTCTCATTGATACCAGAGATATCAGAGAGCCCCAGGCGGATCCCATATCTATCAGAGACCTTCTCTACTCGATACTCACTCACCGAGTTATTGATTGATAGCGGCAGAAGCGAAACTCCCAGTTGTCGCGCCTCATCCAGGAGTAGGCGCTTTGGGTACATCCCTGGATCATGTGTAAGTAGACCAGCGATGAAGTGTGCTGGGTAATGCGTCTTGAGCCACGCTGATTGATAGGTAGGAAGTGCAAAAGCGGCGGCATGTGCTTTGCAAAATCCAAATGATGCAAAAGCGCGAAGTACATCGCTCACCTCAGTTATTACCTCTATAGGGTAACCACGTTCGGTGGCGCGTTCTGCAAACCAAGGATAGAACTCGATACTACGTTCAGGGTCGTTCAGTAAACGACGATAGGACTCGGCTTCTGCCAGAGAGATGCCTGCAATCGTTGCAATCATTCGGATTACCTGTTCGTGGAAGACGACAACGCCCTCGGTTTCGATGAGAATCTCATAAAGAGAGGGATGGATAAGTCGCGGTGCACGCCATCCCTGTCTAGCGTTGAGAAAGGGTGTGATCATGTCGCTTTTCACTGGCCCTGGACGAAAGAGTGAGATGTCGATGATGAGATCGTTAAAGACTTCGGGCGCGAACTTGCCGATGAGCTCGCGCTGCCCTGGGCTCTCAATCTGGAAAACGCCAAGAGTTTTTGTCGAGCGAATAAGAGTGAAAGTTTTGGGATCATCAAGTGGAATCTCATCGAGCGGAATACTCTTCTTATCGACTCGCTCTATCTCGTAAAGGGCGTGCGCCATCGCTGATTGCATACGAACGCCGAGAATGTCGAGCTTGAGTAGACCTACGCTCTCGACATCATCTTTATCCCACTGTGACATTGGATAGCCCGAAGCCCCCATCTGGCTAGGCATTCGATCAAGGAGCGCTTTATCGGCGAGAATCACAGCGCATGGATGCATAGAGAGATGGCGTGGCAACTTATCGAGTTGCTCTGCGAGAGTTATGGCTTTTCCCATAGGTGCATTGATAGAGATATGTCGCAACTCTGGGAGTTCACGGAGCGCATTGGTGATGTTCTTTGCACGGATATGTGGGAGCGATTTTGCTAGCGCATCAATCTCTTCATGAGGGAGTGCAAGCGCTGCACCGACATCGCGAATGGCATGGCGGGCGCGATACGTCTCGACCATCGCAACTGTTGTCGACTGGACTGGGCCGTGTGGCCACGATCCTTCAGGGTTGTATCGTGCGAAGACTTGGTCGTAGATCTCAAGTCGTCGAGCTGACTCGACATCGATATCGATATCAGGAAGATCAGTGCGGAGAGTAGAACAGAATCGCTCCATCAATAGACCGTGATCAAGTGGATCAACGCCTGAGATGCCAAGGAGATGACAGATCAGCGAGCCCGCACCGCTACCGCGTGCAGCGACGCGAATGCCAGAGCGGCGAGCGCCATCGACGATATCGGCGACCGCAAGAAAATATGCCTCATACCCAAGGGCGTTTACTGTCTCTAACTCTTGATGAAGCCGCCCTGTTGCAACGCTTAACTTCTCGCCGGAATAACGTGAAGTTAGCCGAACCTCGCAACGCGCTTTTAGATGGCGAGCCATCTCGCCATATGAAGAGAGGCCGACTACATCAGGTTCGGGAAGATGAACTGCTCCTAAGCCAATATCGCGCGTTGGTGAGAGTTCGCAGCGCTGCGCCCACTCGAGCGTTGTTGCGAGTAATTCATATTCATTCTTCTCACCAGCGCTCTGCGCTACCTCTCGAGCAACTTGAAACATCTCTGCGCTGCTTTTGAGATATGCCTGATCGGTACTATTTTCGATATGGCGCGGTGCGAGTGGCACAAGTTTTCGGATTGCATCAAGAACATCAGCTACTGGCGCATCGCTGGCATTGAGCATGCGAACGTTATTACTTAAAAGTGCTGGCGCTTTCATCATACGACCAAAAAGAAGCATCTTGCCAGCGTGATGGGTTGACCATTTCCCTACGCCAGGAACACGATGTGAGACTGTTTCGATAGCGATGAGATCGCGCGGAAAGAATTCGCTCCATCGATTAAAAGCTCGTTCTGCAAGATCGGCGCGATTGGCAGCAATATGGCGACCTACATCAGAGTCGGGGCCAAGTAAGAGAATTAAACCCTTTCCGTACTGGAGAAGATTTTCGCTTGTAAGAAGACCTTCTTCCGTTGCCGAGATTAACCGGATGAAATTGCGCCACCCTGCAGGAGTGGCAAGAAGAGTGGCGCGTGGATATTTCTTCTCTACCTGTGTGCCACCTTTTACTGGTGGTGGCTGAGTTGCCGATTGAGTTGCTGGTGGTCGGGGGCGAAGAGTTATCGGAGGGGCAATGAGAAAGTCGCCACCGAGGATTGGCTTGATGCTCTTGGCGGCGCATGACTGGGTAAAACGGATTGCTCCGGCAAGGGCGCCAAGTTCGACCCGGTCGGTGAGCGCAAGCGTTGACATCCCTAACTCGGCAGCGCGAGCAACGAGCGCATCAGGAAGGGCGGTGCCATATTTAAAGGAGTAGCCGCTGGCCACATGTAAATGTGTGAACTCCACTAGCGCCCCCCTAGATAGTTATTCGAGATAGTTATTCGAACAAATGTTCGAATAACCACCCTAGCCGGCGCCACAGACAGGGGCAACCCCCTGAGATACTGCTCCAATGAGCCTTGGCATGGGTATTGGCATTGGAGATCTCTCCGGCAAGACCGCTGTAGTGACGGGCGCTAACCGAGGTATTGGCGCCGCTATCGCACTAGGTCTGGCAGAGGCGGGGGCAAATATCGTCGGCGCAAGTCGCCAAATGAACGATGACGAGAAGATCGCACAAGAGGTGCGCGCGCTAGGCCGCACCTTTACACCGATTGCTGCTGACCTGAGCGTTCGCAGCGAAAGCATGGCATTTACCCAGAGCGTCCTAGAAAAGGTCGACCGCGTCGATATTTTGATAAATAACGCAGGCATTACTGCACGCTATCCCGCAGCGGAAATCCCAATCGAAGAGTGGGATCGCGTAATGGAAATTAATTTGAATTCACAATTTATTCTCGCTCAAGGTTTTGGCAATCATATGATTTCCAATGGTCAAGGGCGGATAATTTTCATCGCTTCGATTATGTCCTTTCAAGGCGGATTGAAGATTCCACCTTATGCAGCAAGCAAACATGCAATCATCGGTTTAACAAAAGCTTTATCTAATGAATGGTCTACGTTGGGCGTTAATGTCAATGCGATAGCACCTGGCTACATCGCCACCGATCACAACACTGCGCTGCGCTCTGATCCAACTCGGATGCCAGAGGTCACCTCGCGTATTCCGATTGGTCGATGGGGTGTTTCAGAGGATGTGATTGGTAGCGCGGTCTTTTTATCTGGCAGTGGAGCTAATTACATCTCGGGATCAGTTGTTACCGTTGATGGCGGATGGATTGCTCGCTAATTGCCAAATAGTTGCAAAAAGGCGAAAACACGCCGTTTTTAGATAGTTGAAATTTCAACTTCTTTCCCTTACTCTCTCTTTAGGTAACTTCACCAACAATCCCTACAAGCAAGGAGATCCATGGATATCATTTTTATTGTGGGCCGAATTTTGTTCGCGCTCATCTTCATTAACTCCGGTTTTGCGCACTTTGCGCAACGTGAAGCGATGACCGGTTATGCCCAATTCAAGAAGGTGCCTGCAGCCAAACTGGCAGTCCCCCTCACAGGATTGATGATCCTTGTCGGTGGGCTCTCCGTTGTTCTTGGTTTCTGGGTGGACCTTGGCGCGCTACTTCTAGCAGCGTTCCTCGTAGTTTCTGCTTTCATGATGCATAACTTCTGGACTATGGATGATGCAACGCAAAAGATGAACGAAACTGTTGCCTTCTTCAAGAACCTTTCTATGGCAGGCGCTGCTCTCATCATTTTCGCTATCGTGGCAAATGGTGGAGATCTTGGTGCAGGACTTGGAGATATCTCTCTCTTCAAGAACTAGATCTGATTAATTAAAAACCCCTCGAAATTCTTCGAGGGGTTTTTCTTATTGCACGTAAATCTCAGCCCGTCTATTGGCCGCAAAATCGTCTGGGTCTAGACCTTTGCGCAACGGATCTGCCTCACCAAAAGCGAACCACTTAAAGAGAATTTCAGGAAGCCTATCCTTCAAGTACTTCGTAGTAACTGTCGCGCGTTTGCGTGAGAGCGGAACGCTTGTTGAAGGACTTCCTTGTGAATCGGTGTATCCAAGAACGAATGCCTGAGTAAATCCTTCACGACGAATAATGTCGATGTAGGTGTTGAGTTTCTTAATAGCCGTTGGCGTAAATGCCCACTTCTCTTCGTCGAAATTGATGGTGAAAACTTTCACGCGCTTACTTGGTGAGTATTTTCCAACCTGAACTTCCGAGCGGGTACCTTCGTTTCCGATTGCCGTTACGTTCACTTTCGTCTTAGGTCCAATGAGTCGCTTTACCGCGCATGTCGTTGCCGCTGTCTCACAGACCAACTCGCCATTGACCCGAACTTCGTACTTCTGGACGGAAGTCGTTGGGGATTTTGCCCAACCAAGAGCAGTCCGTGTGATTGCTGTAGGACGAACCAAAACTTGTGGAGTTGGATCAGGATTTACCGTCACAACGTTTTCAATCTCCACAATAGCTTCATCGGTGGCCATGTAGGTCGGCACTTTAAGTACGCCAGTCCAACCATTTAAAGCTTGCACTCGAATCTGACCTGTGTTGGTATTGAGTTGGACTATCGCTCGCTCATCTCGTACTTGAGTCTTTGACTCTTCCATACTCAAACTCACAGCAATTTTCGAGGTTAGCTTATTTACGAATGCTGGTTTATTCTCAATAACTTGGATGACCTGAGGAACCTCGGGTTGTTGACTTGGCGCCTCGACGTTGTTGGAACCACCTGAATTATCAGCTTGGCCATTTCCATTACCAGCTGAGTTGCTAGCGCCAGACGATCCACTATTTGCGCCGTTAGCTGTCTCAGGGGTATTTGTCTCAAAGTTCGGAGTAGGGGAAGGAGCCGATGGTGCAGCAGGTGATGAATTCCCGTTTCCAGCCGATGGTGACTGATTGTTTGAATTGCCTGGAGCGCTTGGCGCTGGGTTTGTAGGTGCTGGAGAGCTTGGTGTTGGAGAGGTCGGTGCTGGAGTGGTCGCGCCAATCACCACTGCTGCCTTGGCAAGAGTTGTCGGGACTGGTGCAAGCGAAGATTGATTATTTGAAGAACCTGTCGTGGAAAGAATCATTC
>JBEGVX010000016.1:0-21311 GCA_041178105.1 Actinomycetota bacterium | reverse complement strand
ACGCTGATAAAACTAACTTTCCGTCCGAGCCTATCCTGCGCTACCGTTGCCTCACATCAGTCAGTAAAAGGGGCTCAATAACATGTCGATCCAGACCTACATTCTTATTCAAACCGAAGTGGGAAAGGCTGCAGCTGTCGCCAAGGCGGTCGGCTCAATTCCTGGCGTGAATATCGCTCAAGGCGTTGGTGGTCCTTACGATGTCATCATGCGTGCAGAGGCGGGCTCCATGGAGGAGTTTGGTCGGACTATTCTCGCCAAGGTGCAAGCAGTGCCAGGAATTACTCGCACATTAACCTGCCCTGTTGTCAACGACTAGTTCGAGAAAATGTTAGCTCTATTAAATTCGTGATGACTTCTCTGTAGTCAACGCCCGTGGCAGCCCAAAGCCGCGGATACATAGAGGTTGCCGTAAAACCTGGCATGGTATTTATCTCATTGAGAATAACTTCACCATTCTCTTGTAGGAAGAAATCAACGCGAGCTATTCCACGGCCATCAATTAATGCAAAAGCATCAAGGGCCAATTGTTGAATTTCGCGCTCAATTTCTGCCGATATATTCGCTGGAACAATTAGTTCGGTGGAGTTATCAAGATACTTCGCTTCAAAATCATAAAACTCATGATTACCTAGAATTCGCACCTCTCCTACGCGAGAGGCTTTCTCACCCAGAATGCCGCATTCCAATTCGCGCCCAGGTGCATATGCCTCAATAACTATTTTGTCGTCAAAATCCTTAGCGAGCTTTACCGCTCTATCGAGATCGCTCCAGGATTTCACTTTGCTAATTCCGTTACTTGAGCCTGCTCGTGATGGCTTGACGAAAATTGGAAGCTCAAATTCTTCTTGTAAGCGCGTAGTAATTTCAGATTTGTAACTTGCCCACTCACTCCAGAAGAAAACGTCAAAATCAACGGTAGGAATTCCAGCTTCGATAAATAATCTCTTGCACGTTGCTTTATCCATGCCAATCGCTGAGGCAAGCACTCCCGCGCCTACGTAAGGAATATCAAACATTTCAAGGAGCCCTTGTACGGTGCCATCTTCACCAAATGGTCCGTGAAGGACTGGGAAAATAACATCTACATCGAGATTCTTGCCTGCCACAAATACTCCATCGCGATTGACGGTGATTGCGGGTGCGCCCTCAGGAACGACTGGAAGTTGACCGTTGACCATTGCAAGAGCGCTGGTCAATCCTTCGAGATAAACCCACTGGCCAGATTGCGTAATGCCAAGGGGTACTGGTTCAAACTTCTCTCGATCAATTGCTGCCAGCAGACTTCCACCGGAGAGGCATGAAATTGAATGTTCGCTACTTCGCCCACCACAGAGCACGCCAACGCGAATTTTCTTTGATGGAGAAGAAGATGGAGAAGAAGATGAAGAGGAAGATGGAGAGGAAGATGGAGAGGAATTGGCAGCCACGTTAAAAGGGTACCGGCTCTTAATGCTCTGACCGAGTTGTTCGACTCATCAATCGACGAACAACTTCCTTTGGTGGCATTCCATTTGCAACGACATCTACTACTGCCTCAACTATCGGCATATCAATGCCATATTCACGTGCGAGATCAAGTACAGCCGCGGCTGATGAAACTCCCTCTGCCGTAGTTTTCGTCTCGCTCTGGGCTTGCGAAAGTCCTAATCCGCGCCCAAGTCGTTCACCAAATGAACGATTTCTTGAGAGCGGCGATGAACAAGTAGCGACCAAATCGCCCATACCCGCAAGACCTGCGAAAGTCATTGGGTCGGCGCCAAGGGCAACACCTAACCGCGTTGTTTCGGCAAGGCCTCGTGTAATAACAGTTGCCTTTGTGTTATCACCCATGCCTAAGCCACTTGCCATACCAACTGCAAGTGCCATCACATTTTTTATCGTTCCAGCGACTTCACAACCAATAACATCAACAGAGGTGTAGGGACGAAAATATGGAACTGCGAACGCATCCTGAAGCTCCACTGCAACCTCTTCTTTGGCGCAAGCAATAACAACCGCTGCAGGTTCGCGCTTAATTATTTCACCCGCCAAATTTGGGCCGGTAACAACAGCAATCTGACTCTCCTCTAAATCAAGCTCTGCTTTTATAACTTCACTCATTCGAGCGTGGGTGCCACGCTCAAAACCTTTGAGCAAACTTACGACAATTGCGCCTCTTGGGACTGCGCTCCCCCACGCTTTAAGGTTCTCACGTAACGTTTGAGCTGGTACAGCAAGTACAACTACATCTGCATCTCGAAGTGCTACTTGTGGATCGACTGTCGCGATAATTTTCTCGGGCAACATTGCACCAGGATGAAATTTAGAATTGGTATGTAGCGAATTAATTTCATTAATAGTCTCAGCATTTCGACCCCAAATGGTGACCTGATGGCTGCTCTTAGCGTCAGCAACAATCTGCGCAAAGGCGGTTCCCCAAGAACCTGAACCCATGATTGCCACACGTAACGACGCCGGTGCTGACATTCTGTTATGCACCCTGCTTTCTCTGGTTTTTCTTGCTCTTCTTGCTCTCTTTTTTGTAATTTCCAATCCGTGGATGCTCGCTCGTTGCAGGATCGAAACGAAGCGCAGGGGCTTTTTCGCCACGAATCTGCTCGAGGAGGACTGTGAGCGCATCCATTACAAAATCGGTCGCCTCCCTTATCGCGGCAGGGTCATCTTCCCTGCCGTACCACTTCGAAAAATCTAGCGGTTCACCCGCCCAAACATGGAATGTCTTCCGTGGAAAAAGTGAAATCTTTCTTCCATAAGTCGGCAAAACTTCCTGCGCTCCCCATTGGGCGCACGGAACAACTTTTGTCTTGGTCATGATCGCTAGACGAGCTACACCACTTTTAGCTTTCATTGGCCAGATTTCCGGGTCACGCGTCAGCGTTCCCTCCGGATACACACCGAGCAGGTGTCCTGCCTTAAGGAATGCGATTGCATGTTCGAACGCTTGACGCGCATTGGCGCTCTCACGCTCAACTGGAACTTGTCCTGCACCTCTTAAGACTGTTCCTATAAAGGGAATCCGAAAGAGCTCAGCTTTACCGAGGAAGCGCGGTGCGCGCCCGTTGTCATGAAGAAAGTGCGCAAAAACTAATGGGTCGAGATATGAGATGTGATTAGAGATGCAGATGATGGGGCCGCTTTTCGGAATGTTCTCAACGCCTCGCCAATCCCGCTTAGCTAAGGCAAAGAGCAGTGGTCTGAGAAAGAACGCTCCAAAACGGAACCAAGGAGTAATTCCAAGAGGGGTACCGCTCGGCGGTGGATAAGAAATATCTGCCGGGGAGGGAGCGCCCGCTTCCTTTTCGGCCATATCGCCACCTTACTAGGGTTCGCCCTTAACCTCAGATGAAATAGGTCCGGGGGCCGCGAAAATCGCGACCCCCGGACCAGAATTCGAGAGAAGTGTGCTTACTTCTTCTTTTTCTTAGCAGCCTTCTTAGCGGCCTTCTTTGGAGCCTTCTTTGCGGCCTTCTTTGCGGCCTTCTTTGGAGCCTTCTTAGCGGCCTTCTTTGGAGCAGCTTTAGCTACGACCTTAGGGGCTGGCTTTGGAGCTGGCTCCATCTTTCGTGTGCCAGCAACGATCTCTTTGAGAACTTTCGCTGGGGTGAATCGCGCAACAGTCTTTGCCTTTACCTTTACTGGCTCACCAGTGAATGGGTTGCGAGCAACGCGCGCTTTACGCTGAATTTTTCGGAACTTACCGAAGCCAGCAATGCTGACATCTTCGCCTTTTGCCATGTTGCGGGTGATCGCATCAATGACGATTTCCACAGCGTGGGTAGCTTCCTTCTTACTGTCGTTGAAGTGTGGCACCAACGACTTGATGAACTGGGCCTTATTCATGAATTCCCCTTTTTTTAAGTTTTGCATGAGTGTCAGAGTGAAAACCCCAACATTGAGCGCAAAAATACGTACCTATCTGCTACTCGTCCAATACCGCGTTGGCGTGTCGGAAAAGAAAAAAACCGAAAATTTTCCACTCTCAAGAACTCTCAACGCTAAGTTGAGGTTTCTTAGCTCCGCGCGGGAAGGGTTTTTGCCTTATAAGAGGGGCGTTTTTCCTCATATGCGGCAATAGCGTCCACGTTTCGAAGCGTTAATCCGATGTCGTCGAGCCCCTCCATGAGGCGCCAACGGGTGTAATCATCGAGCTCAAAACTTACTTTTTTACCGGCAAATCGGACTTCACGCGCCTCTAGATCGACGGTTACCTCTAATGCAGGATCTTCCTCAATAAGCTGCCATAACTCTTCAATGACGCTTTGCGGAAGGATGACCGTTAATAGCCCGCCTTTTAACGAATTATTTCGGAAGATATCGGCAAAGCGATTGGAGAGAACTGCCTCAAATCCATAATTCTGCAGAGCCCAGACCGCATGTTCACGAGATGAACCAGTGCCAAAATCAGGACCTGCAACAAGAATTGAAGCCCCTTTATATTGCGGTTGATTAAGTACAAATTCAGGATCCTGTCGCCAAGCGTTGAAGAGGCCATCTTCAAAGCCAGAGCGCGTTACGCGCTTGAGATACTGCGCGGGAATAATCTGATCGGTATCAACATTGCTCCGTCGAAGCGGAATAGCTCTTCCGGTATGAGAGATAAAAGCCTTCATGAGTTCTCCTAACCTTCCAAATCATCTGGACTAGAGAGCGTGCCGCGAACTGCAGTCGCTGCCGCAACTAACGGGCTCACCAGGTGGGTTCGGCCACCCTTGCCTTGTCGTCCTTCAAAATTTCGATTACTTGTAGATGCGCTCCGCTCGCCCGGTTTGAGTTGATCAGGATTCATACCAAGACACATCGAGCAGCCAGCTTCGCGCCACTCTGCACCAGCATCAAGAAATACTTTATTTAATCCTTCGGCTTGGGCCTGTTGGCGAACTCGTGCTGAGCCAGGAACTACCAACATTCGCACACCAGCTGCAACCTTTCGCCCCTTTATGACTTCAGCCGCCGCACGAAGATCTTCAATCCGACCATTGGTGCAGGAGCCAAGAAAGACAGTGTCAATTTTCACTGACTTAAGCGGCGTATGCGCCTGAAGTCCCATGTATTCAAGTGCGCGTTCAGCCGCATTTCGTGCGCCTTCGTCAGCGAAATCACTCGGGGCGGGTACTACTGAATTAAGTGGTGCGCCCTGCCCGGGGTTGGTGCCCCATGTAACAAATGGTGAAAGCGTATTTGCATCTAAATCCACCTGAACATCAAAGTGCGCATCATCATCAGAGTAGAGAGCTTTCCAGTACTCCACCGCGCGATTCCACTCTTCTCCTTCAGGAGCATGTGGCCGACCTTTGATGTAATCAAAAGTCGTTTGATCAGGTGCGATGAGTCCGGCACGCGCTCCTGCTTCAATAGACATGTTGCAGATTGTCATTCGCGCTTCCATAGAGAGTGCGCGAATTGCACTTCCGCGATATTCGATGACGTAACCTTGTCCACCGCCAGTGCCAATTTTTGCGATAAGCGCCAAAATAATATCTTTGCTCGTAACGCCTTTTCGTAGCGTTCCCTCAACGTTTACAGCCATCATTTTCGGTTTTGATTGCGGCAGCGTTTGCGTGGCAAGTACATGTTCGACTTCGCTGGTTCCGATACCGAAAGCAAGTGCTCCAAAAGCGCCATGTGTGGAGGTGTGTGAGTCGCCGCAAACAATGGTCATACCTGGTTGTGTAATTCCCAACTGTGGTCCGACGACGTGCACGATGCCCTGCTCGATATCACCAAGTGAGTGGAGGCGAATACCAAATTCAGCCGCGTTCTTGCGAAGGGTGTCGACCTGTAGCTTGGAGATTGGATCGGCGATGGGTTTATCAATATCAATGGTTGGCGTGTTGTGATCTTCGGTTGCAAGCGTGAGATCCGGTCGACGTACTTTTCGTCCTGCCAGACGTAGCCCATCGAATGCTTGAGGGCTTGTCACCTCGTGAATTAAGTGCAGATCGATATATAACAAATCTGGTTCGCCAGGAGCGCTATGCACCACATGGTCGCTCCAAATTTTTTCGGCTAAGGTCTTACCCATTGCACCACTTCCGTAACTATCCGGTTTGATTATGGTCATCTCACCATATGAGATGCTAATATCATATCATGAAAAGCTCAATCGGCAGTGGGGTCGGGGTTCTCGATAAAGCTGTAGCAATTCTCAACGCCCTTGAAGCTGGTCCACTCACTCTTGCCGAATTAGTTTCAGCGACCAAAATTGCTCGTCCTACATGTCATCGCTTAGCGGTGGCGCTAGAGCACCATCGCTTCATTGCTCGTGATCTCCATGGTCGATTTACTATCGGTGCGCGTGAAGGTGAGCTGGCACAGAGCGCAGGTGAAGATCGTCTCTTAGTAATCGCAGGACCGGCGCTCACTGCGCTTCGTGATGCCACTGGTGAGAGCGCGCAAATTTATCGCCGACAGGGTGATTTGCGGTTATGCGTTGCTGTTGCCGATCGCTTATCCGGACTTCGAGATAGCGTTCCTGTTGGTTCTGCGCTCACAATGCAGGCAGGCTCTGCTGCACAAGTTCTCTTAGCGTGGGAAGAGCCCGATCGGATCAACAAAACTCTAAAAAATTCTCGCTTTGACGCAGCCACACTTACAGCAGTTCGACGTCGCGGTTGGGCACAGAGCGTTGGTGAAAGAGAAGCTGGCGTGGCAAGCGTCTCAGCACCGATTCGTGGACCACATAATCGTGTTATCGCTGCGATAAGTTTAAGTGGTCCGATTGAGCGACTAGGCAGACAACCTGGTCGAACTCATGCTGCTGCAGTGATTGCCACTGCTGCACGCATATCTGAGTACTTAGCCGGAAAGTAATTGCCGGCAGTTAACTCGCACTGCATTTTTCTAGGAGTAGCCCCGAAGGGATTCGAACCCTCGTAGCTGGCTTGAGAAGCCAGAGTCCTAGGCCGCTAGACGACGGGGCCAAGAGTATTGCTCGATATTTAGTTATAGCTGCTCTTTTGCTGGGGTACCAGGATTCGAACCTAGACTAACGGAATCAGAATCCGCTGGGCTGCCAGTTACCCCATACCCCACTAAAGAGCAACTAAGGATACCTGTTCCCGGGGCGCTGGATTAACTCGAGAGACTTCGCACTAAATCGCAGAAAGCCTCGCTAATACCCGCTCTTTTCCAAGAATCTCCATCGACTCAAAGAGCGGTGGTGAAATATGGCTTCCCGTCACCGCTACTCGAATAGCGCTAAAGGCTAGACGCGGTTTGAGCCCCATCTGGTCAATGAGGGCGGCGCGAAGTGCGCTATCGAGCGCCTGATGATCCCAAGTTGATAGCGGAGTGAGCACTTCAAGGGCCTTGGCAATAATCTCCTTTGAATCTTCATTGAGATACTTCGCCACAGATTCTGGATCTAAATCAACCTTCTCCGTGAAGAGAAATGCCAACATTGCAGGGACCTCAGAGAGCTTGATAAGGCGCTCTTGAATAATCGGCAGCGCAAGTCTTACTACCCGCTCTTCTTCGCTACTTATCGGAGTTGAAACCACTTTGGCTCTCTGCAAAAAAGGTAGCGACCAGGTATAGAAATCATTGAGCGTAAGGGCGCGAATCTTGTCGCCATTGATGTTCTCAAGTTTTTTCATATCAAATCGTGCTGGATTAGAATTCACTCGCTCAATAGTGAAAAGTTCAGTCAACTCCGCGAGCGTGAGATTCTCACGATCATCACCGGGTGACCAACCTAAAAGCGCTAGATAATTGCAGAGCGCCTCTGGCAAAAAACCTTGTTCTCGATACCAAGCAATAGAAGTTTCGCCGTTTCGCTTAGAAAGCTTTGCATTATCTGCCCCCATGACAAAAGGTAAATGAGCAAAGAGCGGGTAATCCGCCTCTTTAACACCCATCGCTTGGTATACCCGAATTTGTCGAGGCGTAGAAGAGAGTAAATCTTCTCCTCGTAAGACGTGTGTGACCTCCATCAAAACATCATCTACCGCCACTGCGAGGGTATAAAGCGGCGAGCCATCTGCGCGGACGAGAACAAAATCTGGAACAAAATTGTGATCGAAAGTGCAATCACCGCGTATCACATCTGTGAAGGTTGTGCTTCCCTCAGGCATTCGCATCCGAATGACTGGCTCGCGCCCCTCAGATTGATAACGCGCTAAATCAGTTTCGCTTATTGAGCGACATTTTCCATCATAACCAGGGGCTTGACCTGACTCTTTCTGCGCTTCGCGACGAGCCTCCAACTCTTCGGGGGCGCAGTAGCAGTAATAAGCGTCACCTTGTTCAATAAAACGAGCGGCCCACTCCGCATAAATGTCGAGACGTTGCGATTGAAGATATGGCCCATGTGGCCCACCGACCTCTGGCCCCTCGTCCCAATTAAGTCCTAACCATTTCAAAGTATCGATAGCAGCTGCAATGTATTCATCGGTTACCCGGCTTCGATCGGTATCTTCAATTCGAAAGAGGAATGTCCCTCCGGTGTGGCGCGCATAAGCCCAGTCAAAGAGCGCTGTTCGAATATTTCCGACGTGTAAGTCACCGGTGGGAGATGGCGCAAAACGCACTTTGATTGGTCGATTACCCATGGGATACCGCTCTATTCTCCAACGTTCCAATACCTTCGATGGAAATTGCAACTTTGCTACCGACGGGAATTACACCAACGCCCGCTGGGGTGCCAGTAAGAATGACATCTCCTGGCAATAATGTGTACACCTGCGAGATGAAATTAATGATTGTGGGAATATCGAAAATCATCGATGAGGTTCGATCGCTTTGGCGAAGCTCTCCATCAACAGTTGCTGAGATTGCAAGATCACCAGGATCAATATCCGTCTCTATCCACGGTCCAATTGGGCAGAAGGTATCAAAACCCTTAGCGCGTGACCATTGACCATCAATCTTCTGTAAATCTCGAGCCGTAACATCATTAGCGATGGTGTAACCAAAAATAACATCTTGCACGCGCTCTTTGGGAACGTCTTTACAGATCTTCCCGATTACCACAGCAAGCTCAGCTTCGTGATCAACTTTCTTACTCATGGCTGGCCAGACAATTGCATCATCAGGACCAATTACAGAAGTATTCGGTTTGATGAAGAGAACAGGTTGTTCCGGTACTGCGCTATCCATCTCTTTTGCATGATCTGCATAGTTCTTTCCCACGCAAACTACCTTGCTGCGTGGAATAACAGGAGCAAGGAGCTTGACCTTATCGAGCGCAACGCTCTCACCTGTTCGTGCAATTCCAGAATAAAGCGGGTCTCCACTAAGAATTTCGATGTCATCCCCTGTAACAATGCCAAATAAAGGTGAGGCTGAGATTTCCTTGGGTGGGGTAAAGCGCGCAATCCGCATTGAATAATTCTATCGGTTAAAGAGCGTGAATAGTTCCATCGCTAATGACATGCCAAATCAAGGCGTTCTTTGATATCTCACGAACATTTTCGCGCGAAATCTCACTGGGATGCTCCCCTACAACGACAGCAGCTTCGATAACTTCGGCGCCGCTAGAGAGCGCCATTGCTAAGGCAACTTGCAAGGCATCTAATGAGAGCGTGGTAAGTCCAAGCGCATTTCCAACGTGAGTACGTCCTGTGCCGTCACGAAGAGCTGCCGATTGTTTTACGTTGTTACGTTGCATAGAGGCGCTCGCAAGAGTGAGTAACTTCTGATCTTCACTATTTGTCAGTATCGGCGCTGTCATCGTTTTCACTCCCTTCATTTTCAATCAAAACCGTTCCCACTCGCTTTCTCCGACCAATTGGTCGTTCCGCGATAAAACGCCACGTACCAATTGTAATCTCGCTCCCAGGAATTGGAACTTGCCCAATATGTTTTCCTAGTAGTCCACCAAGGGTATCTACTGCCTCTTTATCCTCATCCGCGAAGGTTATATCGAGCTCATTTTCGAGATCTTCTAGATGAATGCGAGCTCGAGCGCGATACTTATTCTTGCTCAATCGCTCTAATTGTTCATCTTCATCGTCGTCAAATTCATCGGAGATCTCGCCAACAATCTCCTCCAAAATATCTTCAATGGTGACCAGCCCAGCAGTGCCACCATACTCGTCGACAACAATCGCTAGATGGATTTGCTCAGACTGCATCTCTTTGAGTAACTCATCTGCCATTTTATTTTCTGGCACAAAGTTTGCAGGGCGCATCAATTCCTCTACTCGTTCGCTCTGCTCTGCTTCTCGGTGATCATGGCTGCGCTTTGCTAAATCTTTGATGTATGCGATTCCGATGATGTCATCGAGATCCTCCCCGATTACTGGAATCCGTGAGTATCCCGATCGAAGTGCAAGTGAAAGGGCTTGTCGGAGCGTTTTGTCGCGTTCAATGAAAACCATTTCAGTCCGCGGAACCATTACCTCTCGAACCAGGGTATCTCCTAGCTCGAATACTGAATGGATCATTTCGTGCTCATCCTCTTCAACAAATCCACGTTCCCGTGCTTGATCAACCAAATCTCGGAACTCTGCTTCCGTTGAAAATGGACCTTGTTTAAAGCCCTTTCCAGGAGTGATGGCATTTCCGATACCAATAAGGAGTCGAGTCACTGGCGAGAGAACTCGCGCGAGTAAGACAGCGATGAACGCACCGGGAAGTGCCCATCTCTCAGGATGTTGCTTACCTAAAGTGCGTGGACCAACTCCGACGAGAACATATGAAGCAACCACCATGATTAATACCGTCAAGGCGAGCGCCTCACGTTGATTTCTCAATTGGTTGAGCGCAATCTGCGCAACTAGCGCGGCAGCTCCAAATTCTGCAGTCTTACGGACGAGGAGAACTACATTGAGAAAACGAGAAGGGTCGTGCGAGAACTTCACGAGCGCGCGCGAGCCCTTGCTCTTTGCTGCGCTTTGATTCTCAATAAATACTCGAGAGAGATTACTGAGCGCACTCTCCGTGCCGGCTAAAAAACCAGCGAAGAAGAGGAGAAAGAGGATAAGTAAGAGTTCGGTGAAGCTCATCGTCTTGCCTTCCACTCTGAGATGATCTGACCTTGTAAACCAAACATCTCAACCTCTTCGACTGGCTCTGCATGGTCAAAGCCCATCAAGTGCAAAATCCCATGCACAAGCAGTATTCGCAGCTCTTCAGAGGTGTGATGCGCTGCCGCCTGCGCTTGACGCTCCGCCACCGCAGGACAAAACACCACATCACCCAGTGTGCCGGAGCCATCAATCAAAGGCTGGCCTGGGCGCAATTGATCGATAGGAAAGGAGAGTACGTCGGTCGGACCCTCTTCATCCATCCATTCCATGTGCAATCGTTCCATCTCTTCTTCGCTCACAGCAAGAATGGAAAGCTCAGCCCGCTCGTCGATTTTCATAAAGTTAAGGGTGAATGAAGCCAGCGAAAGCAATTCGTCTTCGGGACAATCAAAATCTGTTTCATTCTCAAAAAGAATGGGCACTTATCGATCCTTGTGTAGCGGACGCGGGCGAGCGGTGTTGTTCTGTTCATCAAATCTCTGGTACGCCTCGACAATATCAGCCACGATTTTATGGCGCACCACATCTTCACTGGTGAGTTCGATGAAATCTAAATCGACAACTCCGTCGAGAATGTCACGAACCACTTTGAGGCCGGACTTGATACCACTTGGTAAATCAACTTGTGTGACATCGCCAGTGATCACCATCTTGGAGCCAAAACCCAGTCGAGTGAGGAACATCTTCATCTGCTCAGGTGAGGTGTTTTGCGCCTCATCGAGGATGATAAAAGAATCATTGAGAGTTCGACCTCGCATGTAGGCAAGAGGTGCAATCTCTATTGTCCCGTTTGCGACGAGCTTTGGAATCGAATCTGGATCCATCATGTCATGTAGCGCATCAAATAGCGGACGAAGATAGGGATCAATCTTTTCGTGGAGAGTTCCGGGGAGAAAACCAAGCCGCTCGCCCGCTTCAACAGCTGGTCTTGTAAGAATGATTCGACTTATTTGTTTACTTTGCAACGCTTGAACGGCTTTTGCTACTGCAAGATAAGTCTTTCCACTTCCAGCTGGACCAATTCCAAAAACAATAGTGTTTTTATCTATCGCATCTACATAATGTTTTTGGTTGAGCGTCTTTGGTCGAATAGTCCGCCCACGAGTATTGAGAATATTTAATGAAAGCACTTCGCCAGGAAGCGAATTGCCACGTAACATTTTTAAACTTTGCTCTAGCCCTTGTGGCGTCACCTCTTGCCCGCGCTCCACTAACAGTACGAGTTGTTCGAGCAGTTTTTCAAAAGCGGCGACATCTTTACCCGCTCCACGTGCTTGGACCTCACTGCCGCGAACAGTGATTTCGAGAGTAGGGAAGGCGCGTTCTAGCGCGCGGAGATTGATATCTGCTGGGCCAAAGAGGGCGACCGGAGAGAGCTCTTTGGGCAGCGATCGGGAGGTCTTTTCCATTACGGCCAGTCTAGCCTGGAGGCCAGCTAAGTGGCCTGCCGGCAATCAAATGCAAGTGCGCATGAAAGACGCTCTGCCCAGCATCGGCGCCGGTATTGAAGATTAACCGGTAATCGGAGATCTCCGCTCTGCTCGTTAAGGAATCAACGAGGGAGAAGATTCCGGCCATGGCCTGAGAATCGCTTCGATGAAGCGCCACCGCGTTCTCCTCGTGAACACGAGGCAAAATCAAAAAATGTGTTGGAGCCACGGGTGCGATATCGGCAATCGCGATTGCGTATTCATTTGAAGCAAGGTGCGGCGATGGAATCACCCCTGAGATGATTTTGCAGAAGACGCATTCAATCTGCTGTTGGTTCTCCGGTTTGTTCTCAGGTTCGTTCATAAATACTTTCTCCATTCCACTTTTCTTGATAGCTACCAATTGCCAGTCAGTGCATGAATCGCACCCAACGCAAGAGCGCCAGCAAGATCAGCTCGAATCACGGGGTCACCAAGGCGTATCAACTCTGCACCAGCTGCGCCAAGAGCAGAGAGTTCTTCATCAGAAAGACCACCTTCTGGACCAACAATAATCAAGAGGTTGCTGCACCTGTCCCACCCAGCGCTACCTGTCAATCTGTGCGAAGCACTTTCGTGAAGCGCAATAACTTTGTCGAATCGAGATACATTCCTCACTAACTCAGTAAAGTCCACCATTAATTCGAGCGCTGGAATTTTCGATTGTCGCGATTGTTTCGCAGCGGCGTAAATAGAATCTCGCCACTTCTCACTTTTATCTGCAGCGCCAATTGACCTTGATGAGCGCCATGGAAGTATTGAGTCGACCCCTGCTTGCACAAGCTGATCTAGTGCAGCCTTTTGATTATCACCTTTCAAGAGCGCTTGGGCCACAGTTATCGAAGTTGTATTGGCGCGATCGACACCTCGAGCCATCACGGCAATGGTTAATGAACCTTTCACTACGGAAGTGACGGGCCCTTCCGCCCAATTGCCTAACCCATCGGCCAGGCGAATCTGTTCGCCGCTTTGTACCCGAAGTACTGAAATCGCATGACGCGCTTCAGGACCAATAAGCGCGATGACCTCTTTTTGCAACTCTTCAGGTGGAACAAAAAAGAGAGTGAACACTCTTAGCGACCCAGCGCTTCTTTTAATCGAGAGAAGAATCCAGTCTCTCCGCCCTGCGTATTACTCACAGAGACGCGCTCTTTATCGCCGCGCAACTTGGCAAATGAACGTAAAAGTTCCGCTTCCTGCTCGGAAAGTTTGGTCGGTATCACCACTTCAACGTGGACGAAGAGGTCCCCTCGCCCTGAACCGCGCAATCTCGTGACGCCCTTGCCTCGAATCGGAATCGTGGTTCCGCTCTGTGTGCCTTGAGCAATAGTTACTTGAAGGAGCCCATCAAGGCTTTCCACGCCAACAGTTGTACCTAGCGCTGCATCGACCATAGAAATTGCCAACGGCAAGTGGAGATCATCGCCATCTCGAACGAGCGTCTCATGGCTGGCAATGTGTACCTCTACATAGAGATCACCATTGGGTCCACCTCCCGGCCCAACCTCTCCTTTGCCAGAGAGTTGGATCCGATTTCCATCATCAATTCCAGCGGGAATATTGATCTGCAAATTAGAACGGGAACGCACTCGCCCATCACCAGCGCACTCACCACATGGCTCTTTGATTGTCGTTCCGAAACCTTGGCAATTAGCACATGGACGTGAGGTCATCATCTGACCAAGAATGGAGCGAGTGACCTGTTGTACTTCGCCACGTCCGCGACAGAGTTCACAAGTTGTTGGCGAGCTGCCCGGCGCGCAACCCGTACCGGTACAGAGATCACAGGTAACCGCTGTCTCGACAGTTAATTCTCTCTCAACGCCAAATGCTGCCTCTTCAAGTGTGAGATCGATTCGAATCAAAGCATCTTGACCGCGTCGCACGCGAGCGCGCGGGCCGCGCGATCCCCCACCGCCAAAGAAGGCGTCCATGATGTCACCGAAGCCAAATCCTCCAGCAAATCCACCATCGCCACCCATGTCATAACTACGCCGCTTATCGGGATCGCTCAATATTTCGTAAGCATGGGTAATCTCTTTAAATCGCTCTTGCGATTGCGGGTCAGGATTGACATCAGGATGTAGCTCGCGAGCTAATTTTCGATATGCACGTTTAATATCATCCGTTGATGCTTCGCGTGATAGCCCCAGAGCGGAATAGTGGTCTTGAGCCATCAAATCTCCTCTTGCAGAAATCTACTGACATATCGAGCGACGGCGCTAACTGCTCCCATCGAAGTGGGGTAATCCATTCGAGTTGGTCCGATAATGCCAAGAGTTGCCACCGCATCACCTGTTGGTCCATACCCTGTGGTAATCACGCTCGTTCCGTGTAATTTCTTATTCTCTTGTTCGTGGCCAATTTTGACTTTCATCTCATCGACTGCTTCACCCAAAAGTCTAAGTAGTACAACTTGCTCCTCTAGCGCTTCAAGGACAGGGTGCACGCTCTCATTAAAGTCTGGAGCATGACGAGCAAGGTTGGCTGTACCTGAAACAACGACGCGTTCCTCGCTTTTTTCAATGGCCATCTCAAGAATGACTGCGACGATGTGACGAATATTTGTAGGTGCGTTATCTGGAAAATCTTTTTCTAAATCCTTAAGCAAGTCTGGGAGCGCAGCTAACTTCTTTCCAACGGAACGAGAATTAAGCTTGCTCCGCACCATATTTAGTTCGCTCTCGTCCATGGCATGCGGCAAATCAAGAATTCGCTGTTCAACTCGCCCAGTGTCAGCAATCAATACCAACATCAATCGATTTGGCGAGAGCGCAAGGACCTCAATATGTCGAGCTGCAGAGCGAGTGAGCGAGGGATATTGAACGATTGCAACCTGATGCGTTACTTGCGCAAGTAAGCGGACTGTGCGCGCAACTACATCATCGAGATCGACCGCACCTTCTAGAAACTTATCAATTGCTCGGCGCTCTGGCGCAGAAAGTGGCTTAACCGTTGAGAGTCGATCTACAAATACTCGATACCCCAAATCTGTTGGGATTCGCCCTGCGCTTGTATGTGGCTGAATGATTAGCCCTTCATCTTCCAATGCGGCCATTTCATTTCGTATAGTCGCTGGCGAAATACTCAAGCCGTGGCGAGCTGCGAGAACCTTTGACCCTACGGGTTCGTTAGTGGCGACGTAGTCTTCAACGATTGCGCGCAAAATTTCCATTCGCCGCTCCATGGACTACCCCCTCCACCCGAATAGGCCTGTCTTTAACTGGCCTGGCTTTAATTGGCTTGGCACTCGCCGCACCTAAGTGCCAATTTTAGAGGGAAAGCTAGAGAGTTACGAGCGCAACCGAGGCGATAGTGAGCAAGATGAACGCGGGCAACCCGGAAGCCGCTTTACCGGCTCGGAAGTGCAGGATGAGCGCTACCGCCATCGTGCACCAGGCGCCAACAAGTGCTAACCATTGAATGGCATTGGTAAACCATGAATCATACAAACCGATAACAAGACCAAGTGCGAGCAGTACCTCAAAGAGACCTACTAAGCGCGCAATCCCATCTGGAACATTAACTTCCCGCGTACCTGAGAGTCCTTTCTCATTCCCGCTCGCCTTTGATATTCCGGAGAGCAAAAAAATTAGGGCAAGTAGAGCGGTAAGTACCAGATTAAGTTTGTCCATAGTTCAATTGTAGCGAAGGTCAATGTGAAAGTACTTCTCTGACAATCTGATCGGCAAGAAGTCGGCCGTCTAGCGAGAGCACCCCACGCCCATCGCGCCAAGCCTCGGCTATAAACAGGCCGCGTTGATAAAAACTATCAAGCGCCACCCGTTGCGAGTCGGTGAGCTCTGCAAGCGCAAGACCCTCGCGCATTCGGATTCGCAGCATCACGCTCTCTATTTCTTTGTCGGCTTCGCTAAGTATTTCGCTACCCGCTGATGGCGAATTACTCGCCTCGAGAGTATCAATGTAACTCTTGGGATGTTTCAGATTCCACCAACGCTCTCCCGCGATATGCGAATGTGCTCCCGCTCCCAGGCCCCACCAATCACCACTGAGCCAATAGAACCGATTATGAACACTTTCATATCCTGGCTTTGACCAATTGCTTAGTTCGTACCATGAAAATCCTGCTTCGTTCATCCGTGCATCGATTAACGCGTACTTCTCAGCAGTTTCATCATCATTTGGCATCACCACTTCACCTCGCCGAACTGACGCGCCAAATTTGGTGCCTTGTTCCACAATTAGTGCATAAGCGCTGATGTGATTTATCGGAAGTGCAAGTGCGAAATCAATACTTTCCGCAAAGTCAGCAATGCTCTCTCCGGGAGTACCGTAAATAAGATCGACGCTAATTGAATCAAATCCAGCGCTTTTTGCGCTCTGCACTACATCACTAACTCTCGTTGAATCATGGGTGCGGTCCAGAATTTGAAGTACATGTGACTTGATGGATTGAACTCCAAACGAGATTCGGTTGAAGCCTGCTTCACGCAACTTACTCAATGATTCGCTATTAACTGAGTCGGGATTCGCTTCGGTCGTAATCTCGCAATTTCTTGCAATCTCAAATCGACTTTCAATAGCGGTGAGTACGCGACCGAGTTGTTCTGGTGGTAACAAAGTGGGGGTGCCGCCGCCGAAGAAGATTGATCTCACCTGGCGCGGACCTAATCGATTTTGCGCGAGGTCTAGCTCGGCTATAAGTGCATCTACATATCCGGCAGAGACTGTTGAAACGGAATTCGCCCCATCACGTAGTTCAGCAGGGGTATATGTGTTGAAGTCGCAGTAGCCACATCGCTTGACGCAATACGGGATATGAACGTAGAAGGCCATCGACATACTTCGTGAGTTTATACTTATAACTGTGGCTGTAGCCGAACCAAGAGGTATACGGATACTTGTGATCGATGCGATCCGAGGTCTAGCTATTGCGTTAATGATTCTCGACCACTCACTCGCTGCGATTGAAGAGAGTGGTTATGTTTCGAGCTTAGTTGAGTACTCGCGGCTAACTATGACTCGTTTCTCCATGCCTCTCTTTATGCTGGCATCGGGCTTAATCTGGGCAACGCACGGTTTGAAAATTCACCGCTGGGGCCAAGTCCTTATCTGGGCTATTTTTCTCAACGCTATAACCCGAGTTCTCTGGCCTGAATTTAACTTCCCTGAAATTCTTTTAGTGTGGACAACGCTGGCGATAGCTTGGAAGCTGATAGTGCGGTTCCCAATAACGATAATGATTATTGGATATACCCAAATTACTTTTTGGTCAGTTCCATGGAGCGGATATCAACCTGGAGAGTTGGCGATTTTCTTAGGTGCAGGAGTGCTGGCAGCGCGAGCGCCTTGGGAAAGAATTTGGAAGACCAAAAAAACAGAACGCATTGTTGGAACACTTGCGCTTCTGGGACGCTACCCGCTCTCCATCTATGGAGGCCATCTACTCGTACTATCACTCATCGTTGCTGCACTCAATAACCGATTGCCAGGCTTCTGAGTTAGTTCTTACTTCTTTGCTTTAGCCTTCTCAGCATCTTCAGTAGTAGAGAGCGCCGCGATAAATGCCTCTTGCGGCACTTCAACGCGTCCCACCATCTTCATTCGCTTCTTACCTTCTTTTTGTTTCTCAAGAAGTTTGCGCTTACGGGTGATGTCACCGCCATAACATTTTGCGAGAACATCTTTTCGAATCGCGCGGATATTCTCGCGAGCAATAATTCGAGCTCCGATAGCTGCTTGAATGGGGACTTCGAATTGCTGACGCGGAATAAGCTCGCGTAGCTTGCCAGTCATCATGACGCCGTAGGCATAAGCCTTCTCTTTATGAATTACAGCGCTAAATGCATCCACTTTTTCACCCTGGAGCAAAATATCTACTTTAACAAGGTCTCCGGGAGCCTCACCGATTGGTTCATAATCTAAAGATGCATATCCTCGAGTTCGAGACTTCAAATTATCGAAGAAGTCAAAAACAATCTCTCCAAGTGGCAGGGTATAACGAATCTCTACTCGATCTTCTGAGAGATAGTCCATGCCTTGTAACACGCCACGACGACCTTGGCACAATTCCATAATGGAGCCGATGAATTCACTTGGCGCGAGAATCGTTGCGCGCACAATAGGTTCTCGTACTTCAGCAATCTTTCCCTCAGGAAATTCGCTTGGATTCGTGACTTCTACCTCTCGTCCATCTTCGAGAGTTAAGTGATAAACCACGTTCGGCGCTGTTGAAATCAACGAGAGGTTGGCTTCGCGTTCTAAGCGCTCACGGACAATCTCCATATGAAGTAATCCAAGAAATCCGCAGCGGAATCCAAAGCCGAGCGCAGCTGAAGTTTCTGGTTCAAAGACCAACGCAGCATCATTGAGTTGAAGTTTCTCTAGAGCTTCTCGAAGCGCTGGATACTCGGATGCATCGAGGGGATAGAGGCCAGAGAAGACCATCGGGATGGGATCTTTATATCCAGCTAACGGAATCTGTGTCGGTTTGGTTGCCGTTGTCACTGTATCGCCAACTCGAGATTGACGAACATCTTTTACGCCAGTGATGAGGTAACCCACCTCGCCCACGCCAAGACCTTTGCTTGATAAAGGCTCTGGTGAAATCACGCCTACTTCGAGCATTTCATGCTTGATGCCTGTGGAGAACATTTGAATTTGATCGTGTTCGCGAAGGCGGCCATCGACTACTCGGACATAGGTCACAACTCCTCGATAAACATCGTAAACGGAGTCGAAAATTAGAGCGCGTGCAGGTGCATTGGCATCGCCAACTGGCGCTGGTATGCGCCGAACAATTTCATCGAGGAGGTGCTCAACCCCTGCTCCTGTTTTGCCGGAAACTTTGATGCAATCACTTGGGTCACAACCAATTAATCGCGCTAATTCATCTGCGAACTTCTCTGGTTGCGCCGCGGGAAGATCAATCTTGTTCAGCACGGGAATAATTGTTAAATCATTTTCCATTGCAAGGTAGAGATTTGCGAGTGTTTGCGCTTCGATTCCCTGCGCGCAATCGACAAGGAGTACCGCCCCTTCACATGCCGCAAGTGAGCGCGAGACCTCGTACGTAAAATCCACGTGGCCAGGGGTATCAATCATGTTCAGGATGTAATTGGTTCCATCCGTTTGCCATGGCAAGCGCACAGCCTGAGATTTAATAGTGATGCCACGCTCTCGTTCGATATCCATCCGGTCGAGATATTGCGCCCGCATATTTCTGGCTTCAACGACACCAGTAATACCTAGCATTCGATCGGCAAGAGTTGATTTGCCGTGATCGATATGGGCGATGATGGAAAAATTACGAATGATTGCTGGATTGGTATCAGCAGGTTGTGGCGCGCTACTTAAAGGGATGGCAGGCATTTATGCCGCACTTGATTTCGTTATCGAGCTGAAGATGAAGATGCAGCCTTAGCCATCGCTGACTTCTTGTTCGCTGCTTGGTTCTTATGGATGACGCCCTTGGCTACAGCGACATCGAGGGCGCGCGAGGCGGAGCGGAGCTCTTTCGTCACGACTGCAGAATCCCCAGCAGTTACGGCATCACGGAAGCGGCGGATGGCGGTCTTGAGCGAGGAGCGAACAGCCTTATTGCGCTCTTGCGACTTCGCGTTGGTCTTGATCCGCTTGATCTGCGACTTGATATTTGCCATAAAGCTCTGGCTCTCTTCTCTTCTCGATTTCTTGAGGGCCGGAGTGGCCGTTCATAAGGGCATGAGGGTATCAGGAGGGCGGCAACTGGCTCAAACTGAGCGTGCAGCGGCCACTGCCATCAAGGCTTGCTCGCATGCAAAGGCGGGATCACTGCCGCCGCCCTTGACCTGGCTATCTGCGTAGGCGATGGCGCTAATTGCTGAGGTTATCCCCGCCCCGCTCCAACCAGCCAGCTGTCGGCGAGCTTTATCTACCTGCCATGGCGCCATACCCAAAACGGGGGCAAGTTCGGCTGCCCGAGCTGAACGAGGTGCGGAACCAACTTTGGCAAGTGTGCGCAATGAAGAAGCCAACGAGTTAACGATGACTACGGGATCCACTCCGGTATCCAAGGCTTGGCGCAAGGTAACAAGGGCCTGCCCTAGCGAACTTTCCAGAATGGCATCTGCAACAGCGAAGGATGTCGTCTCGACTCGCCCTGCAAAGAGCGCGTTCACATCTTTGACCTCAATTGTTCCAGCCGTGTCGCTGAGTAGTTGATGGAGCGTGCTAATCATTTCGCGCGCCTCACTGCCCGATGCATCAACAAGTGCACGCGCGGCATCGCTACTTATCTTCCGACCACGATCTAAAGCCTCCGCTTTGATTAACTCAATTTTCTCGCCATCTTTTTTTATGGCATCACAGGTGATTACATTGATTTTAATCTTCTTTAATTTTTCAATGAACGCTTTCCCTTTTACCCCACCAGGATGAATGAGCACCAGGGTGATATCAGCTGGCTGATCGGCAAGAAAATGTAAAATTTCGCCTTGAGCTTCTTCGGGGATATCTTGCAAATCGCGAAGGACGACTAAGCGTTCTTCTCCAAATAAAGAGGGCGCTGTTGAATTGGAGAAATCACCAGGTTCTAATTCGCCACCATCTAATGTGATCTTTTCGGCAGTGGAATTCTCACGCTCGAGCGCTCGAAGCGCTCGATCAGCGAGAACTTCTTCGCTGCCAAAGAGTAGATGACTCTTCACCGAGCACCCTCCTCTCTTTTTCATTTTAACCTCGACCAAAAAATCATCTCATAAATCAATCACAGCGCCCATGGTGAAGGTGGCTGCGCTACTACGATGAGGTTACCTCCCCGCTCGGCTAGGGCAAGGTTTCGGTGCATATCTGTTCGATAAATACTTCCGTGTCGCCCGTAGAGCTCTAAAGCTCTCGCTGTGGGATGCCCGTAAGGATTCTCTGCCCC